>JAOZMR010000001.1:31298-36572 GCA_029934215.1 Pontiellaceae bacterium
TCCAACACAGGTTCAGGTTCCGCAGGCTGACGCTCAATCGGCTCGGGCGTAACCACCGATGCTTGATCCGCTTCAGGTGGTTGCGCTTCAACAGGACTTTGCGCAAACAGAAGCGCAATGCCAACAGTGATGATGGTTAGAATAACTATTATTTTTTTCATATTTTCTCCGTTAAATGGGTCAATCTGCTAGTTTCTTATTTAGGTGTATCTGTGATGATTTTATAGCGCTCAAGCTTCACGCTTCCGTTCGATTTAATTTTCATAACTTTCCATTGAAATGTTTTTCCAAAATGAACAATCTCCACAACATCGCCCGATGAATATAACGACCCATTGATCACCGCCATCACACGACTCCCCATCCGGCTGACACCGCTCACCTTCAATTGAGACGCAGGCGCATCCCACTCCTCTGCGGCAATTTTTTTCTCGGCAACCCCCGGCTTCCGCCCCCAGTCAGATGGAACATAACCAACCTCCCAAAACGGATCGCGTAACAGCTTGGAAGGCAATCCGCTTTCTTCTCCTTCCAAGCTTGCCGCCTTCGGCTCACTCGGCTCACTCAAACCCGTTTCTGCAAAAAGGAAAACAAACGAAAGCAAGAGAAGCGATAGCATCGCCGCCGACCCTTTCGAAAGGTCTCCGTTTTTACTACGTCGGTTTTTAGTGGGTGGATATCGGTTATTCATCTCTAATTTTTCCGAACACATACGCAAGTTCCATACCTTAAGCTCTACTTTCCTGTCTCAATCACAAACGCCAGCGGCCACTGAAGCAGCATTTCTGCCGAATGGGCGAGCGGATCGTCTTTATTCGTGTTGATCTCTAGGCTTTTCACAAGAAGCAGCGGGTTGTCATTTTCAAGATAATTTAAAAATTCGATGGTTTTCTTATACGAACAATCCAAAGCAACTCGGATTTGGTAGTACGACGCTTCAGCATCATCCTCGTCCCCTTTACTTTTCACTTCCTCCACCTCGCTCAAAGAGATTTGTGCCCGCTGCGAGCGCTCCGAAGTATACTCATAGGCCCACGCATACGGATCCGTCGCCTTCGGCACATGACTCGACAGGGTCTCAAGATCCGCATATCTCCTTTTATACAGCTCAGATATCTCTTGCGCACGATCCAGCACACGCTGACCTGACTCGATTTTCTCTTCAATCTCTTTTTCGATCCTCAACGCACTATCCGTCACAATCCCTTTAATAAGCAAGCTACAAAACGTCACCTCACCCGCAACCAACCCAAGCAAAACCAGCGATTTAATCTGACCTTTTTTCAACGTCTTTCCGCCACTCATTTCTCCTCCTCCACAACACGCCGTGCCTTCAGCAAAAACGACCAATGCTGATCCCCCTCTGGCGTCAACTTTTCTAACGACACCTCTCCGGCAACAGAACAAATCGTAGGGTTAGAAACCAAGCGACTCCTCCACTTCACGGGCAACATCGCTCCTCCTGTGCCGACCGATTCCCCCTGCAAGCGCAACACATCGTAGTTCAAATCATCGTAACCAACCTCCTCCCCAACAAAAAGATGGGTAAGTCGTATCTGTTCATGCAAACCCAATTGGATTTCAGTCAACAAATCGTGCCGAAACTCATATTCCCCATCGAGAGAATGCATCAACGTGCGACAGGTTTTATCGTTGGCCTTTCCGGCAATATCCTGCGCACGCAAACCCTCCACCTTATCTTCAATCTGCGACCAATCCTTTTTCAAACTCGTCATTCGAGCAACGCGTCGAAGCTTCACTCCCGAGGCAAAAAGCACACAAGCAATCGTGACAATCGTGCACGCAAAAAACACCCAAGCAATCAGATTTCCCCAATCCACTCCGCTTTGATGTCGTCGCTCCGACTTTTCCAATAGATTAACATGTAAATTCATCACTCCTCCAAAGATGAAAGGGCAGCACCCACAGCAGAAGCAAATAAAGTCTCCCGCCCTTGAATCGATTCTGGCAACCCATCCTCCGGTAAAACAAACGACTCAAACGGACTCCAAACCTCCACAGAACTTTCGAGCGCCGCAGCGAGCAAAACACCAAACGCCGGAAACAACGCTAACTCGCCAGAAAGATAGCACGTAGAAAGACGCGATCGAGCCTGACGCTCTACAAACTCCTTAGAAATAGACAACTGCTTCGAAACCACACCAAACGTTTTCTGAACAAAAGAAGAGATATCCACCGCATCACCACGAGCAATCTCCATTGCCGTTTCCGTATCCACCCCCAAACCCTCCTCCACCTCCTCAAGCAACATCCCCGACCCAAGCGCAAACTGATTCACAATTTTTAGATGATTATTCACAAAAAAAGAGGCAGTCATCGACGCCTCACCTCCCGCTAGAACACAGATCGTTTCAGATTTTGTTTTCGTTTCCTTTTGATGAGACAACGCCTTAACGGACGTCAGACCTGACAACTCAATCGAACAAAGAGCCGGCGGACCCTCCGAGAAAAGCGACAACATTCTCTCAATCGTTGCCATCGGCATCGCCACCCCTAAAATCAAATGATCCTTACGAGAATCCTTCAACGAAAGACCCATCACTCGAAAATCATCCGCCACATTCAAATTGGAACGCACAACATCCGAAAGCACAAACTCCCCCTGCGGCGTATAACTAAAAACACGAGCCATAGAACCTGGGAAACTGGAACACAACGCGGCATAACTCTCACGCAAACCAAGCGGAACAGGCATCGAGCCATCCTCCTGCGAAGGCAAAGGCAAGACATCAACCCCAAGCAACTCAATCCCCTGACCACTCTTCTTCAAACGAACCGCATAAACAGCATCCACGCCAAAATCAAGCCCAAGCACGCTAGAGATAGCCCGTTTTCGCCCAGACGTGTCCCCGCCCGTTTTCTTAAACACATCTTGAATATTAACCTTAGACAGCTCTTTCAGATCCATTTAAACATTCCCTGATTTATCGAATAAAAACACAGCACACGCCACCCCGCATTTCGAACCAATACGAGATTAAACAACTCGGCATACTACACCGCAATTCGATTTCCATCAAAACAAATCACAAAAAAAGGCTGAGTGCGCAAACACTCAGCCTTTTCCAATAATCTTTCCCGACAAAATCAGGAAAACCCGCTCGTTACTCCTTTATCGAGAGAATCTTTTTTACATTAACCGTTTTCCCTTTTTTGCCTTCTTTAACTTTACACTCCGCCTCGATCACAACCTTTTTCCCGACAAACGCTTCAAACTTCTCAAGCTGCTTTTTGTTCAATCTAACTTCTTTATACTCGCTCGACACCAGAGTATAATCCGTTCTCTCCACCCCTTCTTTATTCGTTCTCACCTTACCCTTCAGCACCCCCGTCAACGTAAGTGTTTCCGCAAAAAGACCTACAGCGAGCATCATGACAATTCCAGCAGTTAATAACTTTTTCATTCGTTCCGTTCTCCTTATGTGTTCAATTACGTGATGTAAAGCAGAATCCTAGCAAAAAACTAACACTCCGCTTACAGAAGAACGCTATACTACGAATTTCATACGTCAACATCAAGCAACTTCAGCAACAAATGTCAGCGGCGGTGCGAAATGTCCTCATGGATTTCGCGTCTATAGGCGCCGCGCAGAAACAACCAGCTGGTTTTTGTGCTCTCTTCGCTACGACTTCCTCTAGCGATAGCGGTTGTAAAAAAGACAAGAATCGGTGCAGAAGAATTTTCACAACCGCTTCGCTAGAGGAGGTCAGAGGTCAGAGGAACAGCCGAGGGGAGAGGAATATCGAACAAGGAATACCAAACATCAAATAACAAACACCCTCTTTAATAAAAAAAATGCTTTGAAAACATGTTCCAATTGGTTACCCTAGAACTGGAGTATTCGATTGCTCGAATATAACCGTTGCATAACACCATCAATAGAATCCAAACAGGAAAATAATTATGACAAACAGCAGAGTATCAATCGTAATGGGAAGCGCCAGTGACTGGAAGATCATGGAGCATTGCTTCAACACCCTCAAAGAATTCGGCATCACCGCTGATGTAAATGCGCTGAGCGCGCACCGCACCCCAGCCCAAGCGTGTGATTTGGCCACCCAAGCAAAAGCCAACGGCACACAGGTCATTATCGGTGCAGCCGGTGGAGCCGCACACCTTTCCGGTGTTCTTGCCGGACACACCGTCCTGCCGGTCATTGGTGTTCCGATGCCAGCTTGGTCGCTCGACGGCATGGATTCCCTGCTGTCCACGGTGCAAATGCCGAAAGGCGTTCCGGTTGCCACGGTTGCAATCGGCAAGGCTGGGGCCATCAATGCTGCGATTCTCGCCGTTCAGATCATGGCTTTATCCGATGACGAACTGGCTGAGAAAATTGTTGCATACAAAAAGAAAATGACCGCAGACGTCCTTAAAGCGAATGAGGAACTGCAGCAGAAACTGAATAAATAACGGATCGCGAACAAGGGGCATCGAATATCGAAGTGGAAAACTCTCCACTTCGATATTCACCTCCCCCTTACTCCTTAGTCTTCGTTTTCAGGAGGATTCCATGAGCGAGATAATTAAAGTTAAAGCAAACAGTCCCGACCCAGAAATCATCCGTCGGGCCTGCGATATTTTAGAAGCTGGCGAACTGATCGGCGTGCCGACCGAAACAGTCTACGGCATCGCTTGCGATCCTGACCACATCGAAAAAATCTACGCCGCAAAAGAGCGCGACCGTGGTAAACCTATCGCTCGTCTTGCAGGTTCGCTCGAACAAGTCGAGGTGCTTGGCGCGAACTTCGGCAAAGACGGACGCAAACTTGCCGAAAAATACTGGCCGGGACCACTAACCCTTGTGCTCGAAACGCCGCACGGCACCACAGGCTTCCGCGTCCCGGATCATCCAGTGCCGCTCGCCCTAGCCCGTGCCTTCGGAAAACCGATCGCCCTAACCAGCGCGAACAAGAGCGGTGATCAAGATGCAACAAACGCGCAGGAAGCCTTCCAATGTCTGGAAAAAGAGCTCTCATTATTTCTAGATGACTTCCAAGGATTGGAAAAACCGGAAGGGAAGCCAAGCACGGTTATCCAATGCTTGGAAAATGAGACAAAAGTCCTTCGTGAAGGAGCGATTTTGCTGTAACAGGATTTACCTTGAGAGTGACGAACATAATCGGTTCGGCTTTTCATTTTGTGCATGTAGCTGAGCTGATAATACGCTCCAACTTTCTCTTTTGGTTTCCGGTATTGCTTGCTAAGGAGGCTAGAAAATTTAACGTGAACACAGATTGATTTTACAAACCCCT
>JAOZMR010000248.1 GCA_029934215.1 Pontiellaceae bacterium
GAAGGTGTTCAAATATAAACGTTTTCGCCCGTACAGATCTTTGTCGTAGCGTAGCTGAGCCAAGAAAGGATGTAAGACAAAGTGGACGTATCCGCCATGTTACCTTCAAAAATTTCATGAGCCAGTGCGTTGCCTTGCTCATCAAAAGCCATGCCGATGGAAACTTTCCGACAGTCGTTGCGCTTCTGCTTGTTCTTGTCATGCTTTGCCTTGAGGTTATTTTCGCATCCACCCTCATATCAGCGGCGGCGTGAAATGTGCCGTTTTCGGCGGTTTGAAATGTCCTCATGGATTTCGCTTTTTTAACAGTCGTAGTAATGTTATGTTTTTAATTACTCTTCGCTATTGCGTCTTGTTTTTTTGAGCCGATTCGTCGCATCAAGCTTTGCTGTATTTGTCTTTTTAACGCCGGCGTTGTTATTCTTCAATGCTGGGGTGCACCTGTATATTGCACTACCAAATGCAATTTATATTTGTCTTACACGATGAGCGAAGCCGTTGGTTTTCCCGAGGTAGAATCGTAGTTTTTACGGACATTCTACCAAAAAAATGGTTGTTTTGCATTGTATTTCGTTTGGGTTAAAAGCTTATGACTATTTCGAAATTTCACGCGGGTGGCTATGCTTCTAGCAGATCAACAATTCGTTGCTGATCTTCTATCCACTCCCCATCCAGAATGAATTCAACACTTTTAAGAAGGACTGTGTGTTGTTTTCGGCCTTTCAGACTGTCGATCACACCAGAGGATGTCCATTTTATTTCATCACGCATGGCTATGTTTTGAAATTCAAAAAGGCGTTTTGTGCATCTATCATTGAGTGAACCGGTGATTGCACCCAGAATGTCCGTTTTGGGTATGAGGCTAGTGCTCTGGAGGCGTTCGGTGGCTATTGGTTTTCTATGATTCGATAGAAAACGGTAGGTCGTGCTGTGCTGTTTGTGGCACCCATCGCCCCTGTGATGCCGTCGAGATTTGCGGCGTGCAATACATTACTCCAGTCTCCTTGTAGTAGGTTGGTTCGGTCTTGTACGCTGTAGGTTTTCCCGGCTTCTCCCTGCCAAACTATCTGTACGGTGTCTTCGGCGAAGTCGAAGTTCATTCCCATGGGTATCGGCGTGTAGGGTTGCGTGTTTAGGGGTCTGTATAGTGTGATGTTGTCTAAAAAGATTGTGTTGTCCGTCTCCCATATCATTCGGGTTCCGGTTTTTATGTCTGGAAGTTCGCTGTTTTCGATGTTCTTAAAGAGGATTTCTACGGAGTGCCATTCGGTGTCTGGTGATTCGCAGAGGATTTCCGAGGAGGTTGATCTTCCGCCGTCGTCGATGGTGAAGACGGTTGGGGTTCCGTTGGTGCTTGCGGAGCGTATGTCGAAACGGACTCCGGCGTATTTCTCGAATGATATGTTTGGTAGAATTCCTTTTTTCAGGATTTTCGGACGTGTGCCTTCGTTTTTTAGTGCACCTCCGCCGCGAACTCCTCCTTCTGTGTCGTTGCTCGCTTGACTGGTTAGCCCTTCGCGCCAGGATGCGGATTCGGGTTCGCCGTCATAAATAATTAGGGTTTCTTCTGCCGGTGCTCCGTTGCCTGTTAGGGAGATGCTTTTCGAGGGGTATAGTTCGTCGTTGGATGGAATGACGCATGTGGCTTGGCGGTCGCCTGTTTGGGCGGGTGAAAAGTGGATCTGAAAGCTTATTGAGTGCCCAGGCGGGAGGGTTGTGCCGGTGAGGTCGGGCGCGGGGAGATGGAAGTCGGATGGGTTTTTCCCGATCATTTGGATTTCACCGATGTGTAAGTCGAGGGTGGTGGATCTATTTTCTATTGTAATGGGGGTGGAGGTTTGTGTTGTCCCTTCAAAAATTTCGTCGAAGCAAAGGTGTTCGTGTGAGATGAAGATGTCTGGGCTGCTTGTTGGGTGTTCTTTGGGTGCGTGGTAGAGGGTGATGTTGTCTAGGAAGACGGTGCTTTCTGTTTCCCAGATCATGCGGGTTCCATCTGCGATATCGTAGAGTTCGCTGTTTTCGATGTCCGAAAATAGGATGTTCATGGTGTGCCATTCTGGGCTTGTTGAACTGCAGATGGTCTCGATGGAGGTTGATGCTCCGCCGTCATCGATGGTGAAGACGACGGGGTTTCCGCTGGTGATATCGGAACGAATGTCGAAACGAACTCCGTCGTATTGATCGAAGAGTGTGGTTGGGTGAATGCCGTTTCGGAGGAGTTTTGGACGATTGTTGCTGTTTTTCAAGGCAATACTTCCGTGAACTCCGCCGCCGATTTCGTCGTTCGCTTGGCTGATTAGTCCTTCGCGCCATGGGGCGGATTCGGGTTCTCCGTCGTAGATGACGAGGCTTTGCTCGGGCGGGGTGTTGACGCGGATGGTTATGGTGTCGCTTTCTGTCCATTCTCCGTCGAAGACGGAGAGCCTGAATGTGTATATGCCAGGCATTTTGAAGAGGACGGGGGTTGTCGCTCGCAGGGTGTCGCCAATTACGGCTTCGTATCCAGAGATCGTGGGCCCAGCTGTTTGCTCCCATTTCAGCTCCAGCGGGGTTGTCGTGCGCATGTCGTCTTCAACATCGGCGGTGAGTGTGATGACTCGGGTTGCGATTAAGCCGTCGACCCGTTCCGTCGAAACACCATCGGTGGTGTAGAATGTCCAAAGCGCTGGCGGGAGTTTGATGAATCGGTTTTCTTGCGGAACGGTGATGACTACGGTTGGTGGCTGGTTATTTGCGTGGTAGTGGAATGAAAATGGGGTTTCTGAAACGAAGCCGCGTTCTTGGGATCGATCGGAGATGTTGGTTGGGGTGAGGGTGTATTCGCGATCGGTAAGGGTGGAGACGGATAGATGGGCTGTGGTTGCGTTGTTGTCGAGACGAACCGATGAAATGGTCGCGCCGTTTATGGAGTAGTTCGATGCGGTTTCCGCGAGTTGTTGATCGACCGGTTTTGTAAAGTGAACGAGAATCGTGGAGGCGTTTACGGGTTTGACCCATGCGATGGAGAGCGGGCGAAGATCCGAAACCGTTTCCTGATCGGCAAGTCTTGGCAACGTCGCGGAATGGTTGGTTTTGCCGACCCGCCAAGAGGGTGGCATGGTGAGCCCTTCGGGCAGTTGTGCGGCGTATAGCCCAACCATTTGCGCTTGCATGCCGTGGATGGAGAATTCGCAGCCTTCGACGTTGGAGCGGTAGTCTGCCCAGCAAATGTGGGGAGGAAGGTTGTCGAAATATGGATAGATGGAGTCTTTTGCAGGTTGGTAATAGTCCATGTTCGACCAACTATCCACGGGCCCAAACATTGGAAAACCTGGAATGGTTGGCATGTTGTATTCGCGTCGGAACGATTTCATATCGTTGTGCAACAGGTCTTGAACTCGATACGATCCGAGCCCGGTTGTCCAGACGATGCCAAGCGGGTTTCCGCCAAGATGAAAGTCGGCTTGTAATGATAATAGATTGTCGATGCGTTGCGTTTCCTCGGCGGAGAGGGTCGTCACGCCGCTTCCTGCGAGGCGTTTCGTCCAGATCGCGCCTCCGATCGCCATTTTTTCGCCCGTACATGCAACGCTTCCCCAGCCGACGGTTCCGTATTTTGATGATCGATAATGGAAGTTTGTGCTTTGATCGACGATATGGCGATTGAGGTTCCAGGAACAGTCTTCGACGAGATGCGCGACGATATCGGAGCGCGGATTTGGTCCTTGCAGATACGCCAAAAGCATACCTGGATCGGATCGTTCTGGGTGCTGGTATGCGGCATCTCTTCGAGAATATGCCATATCGGGTTGAGCATCGGCGCCCCAAAGGGACTCGAAAACATTTTTGTAAATCGTCTCGCCCGTAAGAGCATACATCTGAGCGGCAAAGCCCATTCGAACGCCATCGGGTGCCACGCCGCCGCCATCGTTTGCGGGATCGTTTGCATAGGTCCATGCCCGTTCTGCCCTGCGTTGAAGAGCGCACGCACGCGGGTAGTCAAAATATCGAACT
>JAOZMR010000249.1 GCA_029934215.1 Pontiellaceae bacterium
GTGAAATTGGACGATGTCAATCCGCATTCTAAATTTCATCGGCTGACCCCTTTTTGATGTCTCGATCAGAGATTGCGTCGCGCCTTCGAGACTGAAAGTTTTCCGGAAGAGCCTGTTTTGCATGGGCTTCGAGCAAAAGCCCGCAGAGATGATTTCCGCCGGTCGAGTTGATTTCAGAGTTGCCACGAGCCAGTTTATAGTGTTTCATTTTCTCACCTGTTGGGTTGGTTTTTGATTTGATTGTCCGGCTATATTAGCCGTTCCAGCCCAACAGGTAACGCATATTTTTTAGAAATTATCTAACGGATTCAGGATCTATTGCATTATTGTTTCGAAATGGGTTTTAATAAGATACTTTAGATTTGATAACATGAACAGCTATCACGATTGCAACAGCGATTAAGATAACAACTAGCCGGATAACCTCCCATCGCCACATCCAACTCCAGCATTCTCCCCATGTCCATTTTTTCCGTTTAAAATCATATTCGGTTTTATATTTAAAGTGTGCATGAAGAATGTAACCGGCGCCACCCATCCAGATGACAGACAACATGAGGATTAGGAAGAATGGATCTATATCGCTTGATCGATAACTAGACCGAACGGTCATTCGTACCCAGCCTGCAATCCCTGCGAGAATTGTGACTCCTGAAAGATAGGCTAATGGCTTTATTATCATTTATTTATTCGAACGTCTCGAATCAGCGTTCGGGAGCGGAGCGACCGATAAGCTGAATTCGTTTGTTCGCAGGTTATGCGACTTCTAGACGCAGGCTTCGCCCCACCGCCTCCGCAAAATTTTCTAACGTGGAGAGTCGAATGTCTTCTGCATGATTTTCGATTCTTGAAATGGCAGATTTCTTTGTGTGCAATGTTTTCGCAACTTGTTCCTGCGTCAAACCCGCCTCCTGTCGCGCCTGTTTCAAGATGACTCCAATTTTGAACTGTTCATATCCTTTGTCGAAACCGCTCGCGAACTTCGGACTCTTTTCTTTTCTCTTTTCAATATATTTATCTAGATCATCCATTTTACTTTCTCCTGCTCAAATAATCCCGCTTACGTTTTTCTGCTAATTTAATTTCTCGCGATGGAGTTTTCTGGGTTTTCTTCTGGAACGAATTGGTCAACACGATCAGTTCCCGCCCAGAAAAGAACCCCAGAAGGCGAAATGTGTTTCGACCCACATCTGCCCGCACCTCCCAAATATCATCCGTATTAACAAGCTTCTTGAGATAGTTTGACGGGATAGGCTCTAAATCCCGAACCAGCTTTAAAACCCAAGCGATTTTTGTCATTTGCTTGTCTGAAAGCGTATCCAAATGTTCCTGAACTGGGCTTTTCCCTGAACCGGTCAGATAGAACGAAATTCTTTTCATGGGCAGAATATTAACAGATAAGTGAACATGCTCAAGGGGATATTTTAATCATTTTATTGCAGACCTTATGGCTGAAGTTGATTCCGCCGCGGTCGATTTTCCTTTAAATTAAGCGGCGCTCCCCAGATGAACCGGGGAAATCTGGTTACAGCCAGATCGTTCGAAAACATGAAACAAAACAAAGGACACGCCATGAAAAAAGTATACATCGGAATCGATGCTCACAAAGACTCAAATACAATCGCCTTGGCATTTGCAGGCAAAGAACCGCCGGAACTCTATGGAAAGGCGTCCGCAGACCTTCGGGTGTTTGAGGGTGCAATCCGACGAATTATGAAGAAATACGATCTGTCAAAAGAGGATGTCGCGTTGTGCTATGAGGCGGGTCCAACGGGGTTTGTTCTGGCGCGGCGACTTCTTAAACTGGGTTTCGAGTGCATTGTGATCGCGCCCTCAAAGATCCCGCAGCAATCGGGAGACCGAGTGAAGACGGATCGTCGCGATGCCCGGAATCTCGCTCGACTTTTTCGCGCTGGCGAGCTCTCTGGGATTCATATTCCTTCTGTAGAGGACGAGGTGATTCGTGATGTGTGCCGAGGAAGAACCGATGCGGTAGACGAGCGTTCGCGGACGAAGAAACAACTGCTCTCCTTTATGCTCCGTAATGGATATCGCTACAAAGGAACGTCGCACTGGACGGAGGCGCATATGCGTTATCTTCGAGAGCTGGTTCTTGCCGATCCGGCGCAAAAGATCATCTTGGAAGAGTATCTGCAACGGATCGATTTTGCCGTACAGCAGATTGAGCGCATTGACGGTCAAATGGAAAAGCTATTGCAGAACTGGTCGAGAAAACCGATGGTTGACGCGCTG
Organism: Pontiellaceae bacterium; assembly: GCA_029934215.1. GTDB lineage: Bacteria > Verrucomicrobiota > Kiritimatiellia > Kiritimatiellales > Tichowtungiaceae > Tichowtungia. Next base: position 2,254 of record JAOZMR010000249.1, read on the forward strand.
ATGGGGTTTCGCGGATTCAAGCAGACGGCCGCGATGGTTATTGTGAGTGAGATCGGCGATTTTAAGCGCTTCAAACATCCCAAGCAACTGATGGCCTATTTGGGTTTGGTTCCCTCAGAGGACTCCTCCGGCGGACGCCGTCGGCAAGGGTCGATCACCAAGTGCGGAAATGGACATGCTCGCTGGATGCTGGTAGAGTCTGCGGAGCACTATCGGAAACCGCCAAAAATTGGCAAAGCTCTTTCTAAGCGACAAGAGGGGCTTTCGAGAGAGGTGCGCGCCATTAGTTGGCATGCTCAAAATCGACTGAACAAACGTAGCTTTAAATTAGAGATGAGGAGACTTCACCCGAATAAAATCAGAGTCGCAATCGCGCGCGAACTTTCTTCCTACATATGGGATCGCGCGCAGATTATCGACTAAACGAATTTACAAATAACCGAACCTGAAGGCGTGCGAACGAGAGCTGCAGAGGCCGGTCCTTGAAAACGTTATGAGTTACGTCCGAAGTCTGATTCAGACACGGGCCAGCACTCGACACCCAGACAAAGGGATAAAGGCCGCGGTGATCAAAGAAAATGTTGGTAGTTCGCTGGAAACAGCGGACACAAAAGTCCACGGATATGAGCATACCCTGCATGCGGAATAATACCGTTCACCCTGCGTGCGCTCTTTCGCCCTTCAGGAACGGTCGTTAAGTCCCTTTTCCAAACCTTGGAAAAAATGGGGTTAAAATTTTTACCCTGTTGACAAAACTTCAGCCATAGGAACGTTTGAAAGGAGCCTTTTTGGGTTGCGCTTCGTCTGGGGGGAAGGCGTTTGCAAAATAGGCTCACTTGACTGGTTCGCTATTGTTCTGTTTCATAATCGAGGTCTGTTGGCAATTTGCGCATCGCTTGAAATTTCGATTCATCTTCACATACCGACCAGTATTTTTCTTGTGAAAGATGTCGGATGTTCCATGCGAAATTTAAGCACTGATATGCCGATTCCACCTCTGTTTGCAATCCATCCTGGTTGATCGGAGAGCGAAAGGTTTCAAGCGCATACTTGATGGATTCAAGTTGCTCAATGGCATCTTGGATATGGTCGATCATTTCTTTTCGATTGATTCTCATATGTATTCTCTGTTGCGAACGTTTGAAAGGAGCCTTTTTGGGTTGCGCTTCGTCTGGGGGGCAGGCGTGTTCAAAATAGGCTCACTTGACTTGTTCTGCTTATTTTTCATCTGCTATAAATCCCAAAGGTGATCAGCGAGAAAAAAGTCATTGTTACGGTGATAAGGATTAAGCTTACAAGCGCTGTTTTTTTGCCTCTGGTAAACAAATAAAATGTTAAGCCAATAAGAGCTACAAGGGTGGCTATTTGAAGTGCGCTTATGGCGACATTGGAGTTTAAGTTCAAGTAGTTTGCTATTAAGAAAGATGGGGCGCAAGCCGGATGAAAAAGGTAGTAAGAAACCCATCTTTCAGCACTGTCAGACTGGAGTGATTTTCCAATAAGCGGCCATGTGAATGGAAGGTACAAACACAGTGCAGTGAAAACTATGGCATATCTTTTTTTCATATTTATCTCAGCAGAACGTTTGAAAGTGCAAAAGGGGTCAGCCGATGCAAAAGGGGTCACAAAAGGGGTCAGCCGATGAATTTTAGAATATGCTTTTTTGTCTTTAACCATTTTCCCTCCGCCTCACCATAAAACCTCATCGCCCGGCTAACCGTCGTGAAGTGACCCA
>JAOZMR010000250.1 GCA_029934215.1 Pontiellaceae bacterium
TTGGGTAGTTGACAATCGATTGTTGCACTCACTCCGCATCGTCTAAAAGTTGCTTTAACCGAGTTATGATATGGCGCTCCAAGAAGTCCCCCAAAGACTATGTGATGACCATCTGACCTATCTCCAGCAAACTTAAAAACTGCCTTACAACTTGATTCGACAAAGCAATCTTCGACAAGAATAAAATCATCTTCAGGTGTAGGTGTATCCCAAGTTTTGTTTGCTAAAAATCCTCCTGGGCGGTTGGCCCAAGGACGATCTGTTTCGAAAGAGATGTTTTTTAGGCGAATTCCAGAAATATGAGCACCTTCCCCGATAGTAGAAAATATTGCGGGGTATATTACTGCCCCAGTGCTTTCGTCATCTTTTGTAACAATGTCACTGATGTAGAATCCGTTGCCTCGGTAAACCCCACTCATAGCGCAGAACGACTCCCAGGCTACCCCCCGAAGGCTGATATCCCGTGTCTGTTCGAAATATTTACCAACAGTATCATCATAACCAAGCGTCGAAAGCCAGAGGAGGTGGTCGGGCTTGGAGAGAAGGTATGGATCTTCTTCGGTGCCGGCATAAGAAGTTCCGTCCTCTTTTTTTGGCTCCTCCGCAACCGCGACGACGGCTGGCTCCCATTGCGCAACAAAGGTGACATCATCCTGAGCTAGAGTAATCTCGTTTTGACGCGAGGCGTCGGAGGTGTTATCGAGAATGATCGAGTTGTGGTCGTATGTTACCGAGCTATTTTCGATCTGCCAGCCGTGGAAAATAAACTGAAATCCATCCACATCCGTGACAATGTTTCCATCCCCGACTCGTGGGCTTTTCACGCTTACGATTTCGCCCGCTTGATAAATCTCAAGGTCATCAATTTCTGGCTCGACGATCACATCGTCATAGTCGTAGTGAACTCGATATTCGCCGGTTTCTGTAGTCAACGTTATTTCAGAATACCGAGACATCGCGTTCTCGCAGAGCGTTCGCATCCGGCAATAGTACGTCGTATTGGGGGATAGTCCCGCCACCTCAAACGAGTTGACTGATTGCCCCCCCAAACCTCTCCCCAAAACCTGGTGTCCATCAAAGCTCGGGAGAATGTTGTTGAACTCCGAATCGGTCGCAATATCGAGAAAATAGTCGCTCGCCTTTTCCGGCACGCTCCACCTTAAAACAAAACCCGTACTGAAAATATCTTCGTTCGATGGTGCGGAAAGGATGGCTTGCGGAAAATCATAAAATTCAACGCCGCTCACAGATAGAATATGCGCCCAGGGTTTGCCGCAATGTGGCTCCCCCTCGAACTCATTTTCGCCCTTAAAAACAATTTTGGACAACTTACGGCAAGTGAAGTCTCCAACCAGATCAAGCCCATCAAGATCCGTGTATGAAAAGTTTTTCAAATCGATCAGCATGGGTGAAAGCGCATGGTAATAAATGAGATCCAGATCGGTGTTGACCAACTTGTCCCCGGCAAACTCAGGTTCGCAAGAGTCTGGGCTGTCATCCTCCTGGCTACACAACCTCGATGTGTAGCCGAGACCATACATTCTGGAAAGAGATGTGGACCTCTCCGCACGAATCACCGATGGGTCTGGCGTATGGCGAACGATTAAGCTCTTGTTGATACGTCGGTCAAAGATAAGCCCTTGATTTTTCTGATCCGGTGTTGTGGATCCAGATAGCAGGAAATCTTTCTTCCGAACCATGGAACCATCCATGAAATGAAGCTCCACATCCACCTTCACCTCCGTCCCAATTGTAAGCAACGCCAGGTGCCGCAAATGCTGTGGCGTATCAAACGTCATCTCAAGATCCTTTATCTCTGACTGGTCAGAAAAACTTCGCGCTAAAGAAAACGCATTATTGTGGCTTTGATGCTTCCCGTCGCCATCCAGCGAAAAATAGGGTTCCAGATTGAACTGAACCTTCATCTTCTGAATCCCGACATCGGGTTCGTAATAATCGAAGCTATTATAGATCACACGATTATCAGGCATCAGAAAATCACGCTTCCGATGCGCCCCATCCAACACCCCTGACATGATAGAAACCCAGTTCCCCGGCGTTCGCGGATCGCACGCAAGCTCGCTCGGGTTGTAGCGACCTCGGAATGTCGAATCGGCAAAAACCAGCGGCAAACCCGACAGAAAATCCATACGAGCCAGCGAGCGAGTCGTTGTCAGCTCCGCCTGAATGGGAGGCTCGCCCGTGCCGTCATACGAATCGTTCACATCGCCATCTGCAACCACATCGTGATTAAACCCAGAAACCGAAATGGGTTCAGCAAACCGATCGCTCGCCATCATCGTCCATGGCGTATCAACCCCGTCGAGTGGAATTAGATAATCCCGTCCCTCGGGGCGATAATCCGCCGTTGACTCATTGTAAATACGCGGATAAACCGTATCTCGCTTAATAAGCGTACGCTTGGGCGACGGATCATACGCCCAATACCGGTACGGATTCTCACTAAGCAGCGTCTCCTTACTTTTCCCAAACTGATCTGTTCCTAGGTCACGATCCAGATCAGCGAGCGTATGGGGATAAAAAACAAACGAGACATCCAGATTTTCAGGATAGGTCAGCCCATCAATCGCCGCCAACGGGATCACGGGTGTTTCATCGGCGGAATCCAGAGGAACCATTCGTGCGGTAATCTCGGGTTGCCCCTCCAAATCCGCTGGATCAATCCCCTGAGCAATCAGCTGTTTTTCCATCTGTGCTGAGAACTCATCCTCACTAAGGTTAAAAAGCTCCAAGAAGCGATCCGTAGGAATTGCGGTCTCGCCACCATTCCCAAGCGCGGCCAGCTCCTCCGCCGAAAACGTTTGCGGCTTGTTCTGACTTTTCTCTGCCGAGCCACACAGCGCCGCGCCAACAAAAAGAGCCAGCCCAAAAAGACCAGCTCGTCCATTCATTTTTTTCACAATATTCATAAAACACTCCTTAAAAATCAAAAACCTCACGCAAAGGTAAAATCGCGTATGAATAAGTAACGTATCCGTAAAAAACAAACAAACAAAAACCCCCGTTCATTGACCCGGTGAACAAATCCACTTCAGATTAAAATGTCCAGATAGTGGAAACGTTTTGGGCATAAGGGAGAGCATTGCCGAATGAAGAGGAAAAGGTACCAGTGTACGAATCTATGAATTTTCTCTTGACTAATGAAGACGAAGCAATTGGGTGTGATGACATGAAAAAACCAAGTTGCAAAAAATTGATGGATTCGTACACTGGTACCTTTTTTACGTGGGTTAAATTAGCCTTCAATCAGGCTCGGTAACTGCGCGATGGTAGTAACGGTTACGCCTTCTCGGGCAGAATAGGTGGTTTCTTCCGGAAGCGGAGCGACGATGTAGACTTCGGATATTTCTAAATCCTGTACGGCGTGATAAAGCCCACGAGTCGGTTTCGGCGCGGAGGATGCCTTGAATTCAACCGCAATGCGGCGCAACCCTTTTTCCAGCACCAAATCAATTTCAGCGCCGTTGGACGTTCGATAAAAGGAGGGTTTCCATGACCATCCCAGTAGCGAGCAGACCTGCTCCAGTGCATACGTTTCCCATGACCCTCCGTATGACGGATGCCCCATTAAGCTATTCATGTCTTCAATGCTCAGCAAATGATGCATCAAACCGGAGTCGCGCAGATAAACTTTAGGACTTTTAACCAAACGTTTTTTCAAATTTGTGTATAGCGGCCTGAGCACACGCACCATGTAGGTTTTTTCCAAGATATCGATGTAGAATGAAACCGTCGACCTCGAAACCCCTAGCGAGTCAGACAGTTTTGAGATGTTGAGAACCTGACCGCTGGAATGAGCCAACATCATCCAGAGCCTCTGTAGCGTCTGGACCGAAATATTAAATCCAAAGTTCGGAATATCCTGCTCCAGGTAAGTGCGCACCATGTTCCTTCGCCATCGCCAACTAGTGCCGCGACCCGCTAGTTTTACCCTGGTTGCGGGCGGTTTGTGATCGA
>JAOZMR010000251.1 GCA_029934215.1 Pontiellaceae bacterium
TCACCATGGTTGATGAAGCCCTCGGCAAAGTGCTCGCCGCGCTCGAACGCAACGGCATCCTCGACAACACCGTCATCATCTACACCGCCGACCACGGCGAAATGTTGCAGGACAAAGGATTCTACCAGAAAACACTTCCGTTCGACAGTTGTTGCCGAATCCCCATGATCGTCCGCTATCCAGAGAAGTTTGCAGGCGGCTCCGTTCGCGAGGACTTCGCCGACCTACTCGACGTCTTCCCGACCCTCCTAGATCTTAGCGGCATCAAAAACGCTCCGAAGCTCGACGGCGAAACACTTTGCTCCTCGGAAAGCCCTAAACGGGAAATCCAGTACTCACACACCTGTCAAGGGCGCTACCGCTGGGTAATGACTCGCGACAAGCGCTACAAATATATCTACTACTTCGCAGGCGGACACGAATACCTATACGACATGCAAAACGATCCCGCCGAAAAAGAAAATCGGCTCGGCACCCCCGACTATCCAAAAGAGGTCTACAAAAAACTCAAAGCCGAAGCTCTCCGCCGCGAACAGGAGTTCGGCCCCGAAGGAACCGTCAAAGACGGCGAATTCGTCCCCGACGAATTAACCGCGCATCCCGACTTCGACTGGAACAACGGCGAAAAATTTCCCCGTTGGTGCTTTGGCGCATTTCAGCAATTTGGACAGCAACCAACCGCTGAACAGGCAAAAATCTTTCTCGATGAATTTGTGAAATCGCGCGAAGGTCAGCCACCGTTTCACTGTCCGCCCGAAGCCAGACAAATGTTTCTGGACACTTATCAGGAACAATGGGACGCCGATCCAGCCGATCTCGAAAAACTTCTTGAATGAACAGGAGATAGGTCGCATGCTATACGCACTATGCTAAATCCAAAAAGACCCTTTCATCTGATGTCCAAACCCGCCGGTCCAGACTGCAACCTCGATTGCACCTACTGCTTCTACCTCGAAAAGGAGGCGATATTTCAAGAAAAGAAGATTCACCGTATGAGCGATGAGGTGCTAGAAGCCTACATTAAACAATACTGCGAATCACAAAACACACCTGAAATCCTTTTCGCTTGGCAGGGCGGAGAACCCACATTAATGGGCGTCGCGTTTTTCGAAAAAGCCGTTGCTCTCCAAAAAAAGTATGCCGCTGGACGACCTGTGCAAAATGCCTTCCAAACCAATGGAACCCTCATCGATAATCAATGGTGCAAATTCCTAGCTAAAGAAAAATTTCTAATCGGACTCAGTCTCGACGGGCCCCGCCATATCCATGACAAATTCCGCGTCGATAAAGGCGGGAAACCCACCTTCGACCGAGTCATGAAAGCTCTAAAACTCATGAAAGCGCACCGGGTGAACTTCAACACCCTCACCTGTGTAACTCGCCAAAACGCAAAACATGCCGTCGAAATCTACACCTTCCTAAAAGGAACAGGCAGCACCTTCCTTCAATTCATTCCAATCATCGAACGCAAACCAAACGACGAAGCCGCACTCCTCGGGCTCAAGCTCGCCCTACCACCCGATCTCGCAGCCGACGACACCGACGAACGTGTAATGCCCTGGACAGTTCAGCCCAAGCAATACGGACAATTTCTAATCGACATTTTTGATGAATGGGTTCGGCGCGATGTCGGAACCACATTTGTACAGATCTTCGACGTCATGCTCAACGCATGGATGGGAATGCCGCCGCCCCTATGCGTATTCGCGAAAAAATGCGGCGATGCAATGGTTATTGAACACAACGGCGAAATCTACAGTTGCGACCACTTCGTCTATCCGGAATACAACCTCGGAAACATTCTCGAAACACCGATGGTCGAACTAACGCACCAGGAAAAGCAAATCCAATTCGGCAACGACAAACTCGACAAACTGCCGAAACAGTGCCTGAACTGCAACGTACGGTTTGCATGCAACGGCGCGTGCCCGAAACACCGATTCACGCACACCGCCGACGGCGAACCGGGTCTAAGCTGGCTATGCGAAGGATACAAAATGTTCTTCCAACACATTGACCCAGCCATGAAAACAATGGCTCAACTCCTTAGAGAACAACGACCCTGCTCCGAAATCATGCGCTCCAACCTTTGACAGCCAACCCGAAATTCCGAAGCATTTGCAAACCGACCGCCTGGCTTTTTTCGGGATGAAACTGCGCAGCAAAAACATTATCCTTCCAGACAGCCGAACAATAGTTCAACCCGTAAACCGTTCGTCCCGCAACAATCGACTCATCAGAAGGCGCAACATAAAACGAATGCACAAAATAGAAATACGCTTTATCATCGACCCCATCAAACATCGGGCAACGAGAGCGAGTCTGGCTCACCGCGTTCCAGCCAATCTGCGGGACTTTTAATTGAGGCGCACGCTGCGCATCCGGATGACCAACAGAACGATCATCCCTACAAAACCGTTTCACCGATCCATCAAAAACACCAAGCCCATCAACGCCAGGCGACTCCTCCGAACCTTGGAAAAGCGCCTGTAGACCGAGACAAATCCCCATAAACGGTTTACCCGAAGCAATCCAGCCGCGGATAGCCTCGGCGAAATTGTGCTCAATGATATGCGCCATACAATCGCCGAACGCCCCCACCCCTGGCAGAATCATTGCACAGCACGAATCCAGTTGACTGGGTGCAGTAATAATTTCAGCATCTAGTTCTAGAAATTTGCAGGCGTTCGAAACGCTACCCAGATTCCCCATACCATAATCGATAATTCCAATTTTTTTCATGCCGATAGATTTTACGCACGATCGTCAGATTTGCTACAAAAATCCAGCAAAACAACCCTTGAGATTTGAAACTAAAAAAAAATCATCATTTATGGCTTGTACAAATTTATATAACTGGCAGAGTACACATTCCTTCAACGCGGGTGTAGCTCAGTGGTAGAGCGTCACGTTGCCAACGTGACTGTCGTCGGTTCGAATCCGATCACCCGCTCCACTTTTCGAATTCCTTAGAAACATTGCTTTTCCCTAAGGAATCATCCGTTTTGCTACACATAACTGCTACACAAATGAGGTAGCAAAAGATGATTGTTGTGGTGAAAATGAAGAATGTAATCCTTCGTGGCAAAACATACTTTTTCCGTCAGCGAGTCCCTAAGGATTGCATTGCTGGGATAGGTCAACGTGAGATTGTGGAGTCCCTCGGAACAAAAGACACTCTGGAAGCAGATAAAAAAGCAGTCCCTCTGCGCAAGAAGTGGAAGGCGAAGTTTGAGAAGATTCGGAATCCTTCAAGCATCGCTAGGGATAACGTTGACGTTTCTGTGTTTGAGGAGTCTGTGGATTACTATCAAGAGTTTCGCTCTTTGGCAGATCAAAATCTCCCCACGTTGCTCGACTCTTCTTCAGAGGAGGATTTGCGTTTGTCTGGAGAGTTTTTTAGAGACTGCTCGTCAATCATTCAGAATGCCCCTTCAACCCAATTTGATTTGCCAGAGCTGGGGTTGTCGTGGCCGCTTTCTTCTGCTGGAAGCCACGGAAAGAATCGGAAAAGAAAGCGGGCTTTGGTTAAGGTTTTTGGAGAGTTGTGTGCGGCGGTTGCCGATAAACTCGGGGAGTCGTTGGGTGAAGAGCTGGCGGTGAAAACCCCTAAAGCTCCTGAGCAACCCTCTGTGTTCAGCGAAGAGGAAACGGACTTGCTGAAGGTTGCGAAGTTTTTGATTCAGTTAAAGACTCGTGATAAGGCAACGTCTGCGAAGATTCGGGCGGAGGTGCTCCATCTGAAGGAGTGGACAAAAAACAAGAGCGACATCACAAAGTACACCAAGGCGGATCTGATTGATTATGTCCAGAAATGCCTTCCGCATATCCCGCCAAATATCAGCAGGAAAAAAGCGTGTAAAGGGAAGTCGTTAAGGGAGTGTGTAGCGTTAACGATAAGCGACCCTAAGGGGAGTGGAATTTATCGTTGTACCAAAAACCAGTACAACAAAAACGTCCA
>JAOZMR010000049.1 GCA_029934215.1 Pontiellaceae bacterium
ATATGTCTTCGGGGTTCTGCTCAGCGTTTTGACCGGACTTCTCCTGCGCCGCACGGTGCTCAAGGGAGATGCCTCCACGTTTGTCATGGAGCTTCCGCCCTATCACATTCCGACGCTAAACGGCGTGATGCATCACACCTGGAATAAGTTAAAAAGTTTCATTCTACGTGCAGGAAAAGTCATCATCATCGTCGTCGTGATTCTGAGCTTCCTCAACACCATCGGCACCGACGGTTCGTTTGGGAACGAAGATAGCTCCGACTCCGTATTGAGCTCGGTCGGCAAATCTATCACACCGATCTTCCGCCCCATGGGAATCACCGACGAAAATTGGCCCGCAACCGTCGGGCTATTCACCGGAATCTTCGCCAAAGAAGCCGTCGTTGGAACCCTCGACGCGCTGTATCGTCAACTCGAGGGGGAAGAGACGAGCGGCGAAGAAGAAGCATTCAGCTTCTGGGACGGAATTGGTGGCGCCTTCGCCTCCATCCCCGCCGCCTTCGACGGCTTCTCCGAAACCTTCGCCGACCCCATGGGCGTAGCCGGTTCTGGCGACGTTGAGGACTCCGCCGCCGTCGCCGAAGCGATGGAGATCGACACCGGAACGCTCGGATCGTTGCAACGCTACTTCGGCGGAAAAATCGCCGCGCTTTCGTATCTGCTCTTCATCCTCATCTACGCGCCCTGCGTTGCCGCCATCGCCGCAACCCATCGCGAAACCAATTGGAAATGGGCCAGCTTCTCCGTTATTTACCTGACCGGACTCGCGTGGACAGTCTCCACGCTCTTCTATCAAATCGGAACCTTTTCCGCGCACCCCGCCGCATCCACGAGTTGGATTTTAGGTTTAGCCGCCGCCGGCGCCCTGTTATATTTGGGCATGAAATGGAGTTCGAAGCGTGACACAGAATAATCTTTCAGTAAACAGGAAAGGATTAGTAGAACCATTTTTCGCATAAAATGTTTGGGTTTTGCGTGTAAACGTAGTTCGTTTTGTCTAAAAACCTTCAAGTTTTGAAACTCAAAAACGTCTCGTTGAACTGCCCCACTCGGGGCGAAACAAAGAGAACGGGAGTAAGCATGAAAAAAATGGTATTGATTTTGGCACTATTTGCCGGAGCGGGATGGGCGGAGACGCTTTATGACTATGATGCGGACGGGCGGCTTCTTTCTGCAACCGCTGGCGGTGATTTTTCAATGCTTGATCCTACACCTGTTCATAATCTTTCTGATGTGATGGTGATGGGTGATGCCAATACGAATGGTATGCCGGATTCTCTCGAAGCTTATCTTGCGGAAATTGGGGATCAGATTACGACCCGATGCAATGCGACAGTGATGGCGACGGTATGTGCGACTGGAATGAGTGGATGATGGGTACGAATCCATACCGTGCTGATTCAAGTTTTGCATTGTGGGTTTCTGGAGTTTCGGGCGGCGGTGGACCGCTTGATCCATACGATTACACGGTGCGCTGGCAGTCTCTTCCGTTCAAAACCTATTCGGTGGAGTACCGCTGGGATCTAACTGATCCGAATTGGATCGTAGGTGCAACCAATCTTGTGGCGACTCCTCCTGTGAATAGTTGGACGCATGAAGACATTACAAACCGCCACGCATTTTATCGAATACTCACATATGTTCCGGTTCCGCCACCTCCGCCATCAACCAACACCACCGAAGAAGGAGGGTAAGAGTAATGAAGAGGTTTATTTTATTGATCGGGTTGTTTTGTTTGTTCGCAGCAAGTTTGTTTTCGGAGAATATGACTCATCTTCCGGGTATTCAGATGAGGAACACACCATCGTTCGGGATGCTCGCGGCTTTAAAACTTCCGATGAAGCAGTAATCGGTCTCAAGCCTGCCTTCATCGAAGGCCAGCAAGAAAAGGTGTCTGAAAGAAAAGGTGTATGTGTATGAATCTATGAATTTCAATAAATGAGACATAAACGAACAGCTTGTTTTCTTTCAATCCTGCTTGTGGCATTCGCCATGAGCGCGGTGGCTTCTGTTTCAAGTTTCCAATGTTTGGAAGAAAATTTTCCAAGCATTGGAAATATTGGTTCCGATTGTTCCAACCATTGGAAAACCGAATACGACGCACTCTCTCGCCTGACAAAATCCATCCGCTCCACCGGTGCCGAAGAGAAAACGGGTTACAACGCGCTCGGCTACCGAACCTCATTTACGAATGCAGAAGGCAAAGTCATTTCATTTGGACTGGACGCACAAGGCCGTGTAACCAGCATCACCAACGCCATCAACAAGGTTACATCGTTTGGCTATAATTTGAATGGCAACCTCGTTCAGAGGACAGATGCCGGAGGACAGACGACAGACTATAGCTTGAAAGAATGAATCGTCTAACCAACGTCGTTCACGAAAGCGTTTGGAAAGCATCATTTGAATATAATGCGAACGGAAACAACGTAGCGCAAGCGTCCCCGCTGGCTGAAACGGACTCCAGCGGAACCATCACCCGCTACTACGTATGGGCAGGCTTCCAGCTTTTGGCGTACATCGAAGCCGACGGAACAACCCGCTGTTATCCCGAGCTTCTGAACATAGATATGCATATCTATGTTCAGAAGCTCGGGTTAGAAGGTCTCATCATTACCGCTCCTTTTTGGTCGCTTCTTTTTGGGGAATACAAAAAGCACGTTCGGAATACCTTTGGTCTGCCGTAAATCATTCTGCAAAAACTCTCTCCCTTCACCCGTAACGGAGCCGGGGCTATTTTCGCAGAATAATTGACGGCAGAATTATGGGACATTTCAATTTCGGTTTTTAACCGCGCTGAAAGCGAAGCGATAAATAATTTTTGCAGTCAAAAATAGTGACCATCGGGAACGGTTCAGGAGCGCAGAGAACGCAAAAGAAAAGGTTTCAATGGTTGGGACCGTTCTTGTTCAGCTTTTTGTGAATAAAATTTTTATGCATCGCTTCGCAATGGATGTCTTTATAAATAAAAATCTTTGACCGCTTCTGGTTGGTAGATGAGTTTTTCGATTTTTATGTGCCTTAAACCCGATGGAACAACCCATTCAACAATGTTTCCAACACGATACCCTAGTATGGCGGTTCCTATTGGCGCTAGAACCGAGATCGCTCCGGCGTCGATATCTGCGTCCGTTGGAAATACTAACCGGTATGTCATTTTTTCTGCTGTGTCGACGTCGCATAATAGTATTTCTGAGTTCATCGTCACAACGTCTTTCGAAACGTCTTCGGGGTCAACTAGTTTGCCGCGATTTAGTTCAGCCGCCAAATCGTCCAGATCGTTGCGGTTTTTTCCGTTAAATTCTACTGCAACTGCTATGAGTTCTTCTAAGCGGGTTTTGTCGAATTCAGTAATAAATAGGTCTCTGTTTTATGCGGCTCTTCTTTTTTTGTTTTTACGGAAGTTGTTGTTGTGGTTTCTTTTCTGCATCGCTATTTTATAAAGTGGTATAATACGCCGAAGGCGAGACCGATGCGGTAGATTCCAAATCCGATTAGCCCGTGTTTTGTGAGGTGTTGGACTAGGAATTTGACGCTGAAGCATGCAACGATTCCGCTGATGACGATGCCGGTGATGAGTGAGTCGAACCCTACGAATTCGGTGAGTGCATCCCATTGGGTGACGGTTTTGTAGAGCGTTGCTGCGGTGAGGGTTGGTAGCGCAAGGAGGAAGCTGAATTCTGCGGCGGCACTCATGCTGAGCCCTACGCCAAGCCCGGCGAGTATGGTGACCATGGACCGTGAGGTGCCGGGCCACATGGCGAGGCATTGTACGAATCCGATGATGAGTGCGGTGCGGATGGTGAGTTCTGAGATTCCTTTACGGGGTCCTCGATCGCGGTGAAATATTTTCTTTTCGAAGATCATTACGATTCCGCCTACGGCGAGGGCGAGCGCGACGGTGAGGGGGCTGAAGAGGTATGTGTCGATGGGTTTGTCGAGAAAGAGTCCGATGACTGCGGCCGGACAAAATGCGGCGATGATGTTGGTGAGTAGTTTGCGGCCTTCTTCGTGTTTGCCGATCAGCCCGAGAAGCATTTCGCGAATGCGTTGGAGGTATATGCCGAAGACGGCGAGGATGGCACCGAATTGGATGACGATGTTGAAGGCGTTTACGGCGGGGTTCGGCGCCATGATGGGTCCAAGTAGTCCTGTGATGGGATCGCCGTTTTGGTCGTGCGCAAAGCCGCCTAGTTGGAGGGCTTCGACGGCGAGGATGAGGTGACCGGTGGAGGAGACGGGTAGGTATTCGGTGAGCCCTTCTACGGCGCCTAGGACCATCGCTTGTGGTAGACTGATTTTTTTTGTTTCGGCTGTGGCGAGGTGTGTTGCTGCGAGAAGTAGGAGGGCGATTAGTTTGTGTGTTTTCATATTGTTTGCCTGTGCGTTGGTTTTGTGGGTCAATTTGTGTCCATTAGTGAAGCTTCTTTCAATGCTTGGAAAAGATCAAGTAGCTGTTTGGTGTATTCGGGGGTTCCGCGTGGGGAGGAGTCGGTTACGCGGTCGGCGTGGGTTTTTGTGGGTTCGATGTGTTTGTGAAACATGGGTTCGACTTGTTCCGCCCAGCGTTTGCGTATCGTTTCTTCGTTTCGTGCGCGTTCTGCGCAGTCGCGAGCGATTCGACGGGCGAGGCAGGTTTTTTGTGGGACGTTGATGTAGATTTTGAAGTCGAAGATGTCGCGTAGTGCGGGGGTTGTGAAGAGAAAGAGTCCTTCTACGACGATAGTTTGTGCGGGGTGGATGGTGGTGGTTTCGGGTGCGCGTTTGTGTTCTGAGAATAGGTAGTGGGGGTGTTCGATTGTTTCGCCGTGTTTGAGTGCGGCGAGGTCGCGGGCGAGGTGCGCGAGGTCGATGGTTGCTGGGTCGTCAAAGTTCCAAGCATTGGAATCTGCGTCGGCGGGGAGGTTTTTGTAGTAGTTGTCTTGCGAGAGAAAGCAGGTGGTTTTGAGTGCCGTTGCTAGGTCCCGAGCGATGGTGGTTTTCCCAGAGCCTGATGCGCCTACGATTCCGATGATCACTGTGCTTTTCTTTGGTGTTTTGTGTTTCAAAGGGTTACGCTCCAGCTGCTTTTTTGAAGGCTTCATATTTTTCGAGCATTTTGGGTATGGCTTCGATGTATGCTTCGAGGTTTCCCGCTTTGCCGAGGTGTTCCATTTTTTCTGCGTCGGCATGTAGGCGCATGGCGCCGAGGGTTGCGGCTGAGCCTTTGAGTGAGTGGGCGTGTCGTTCGCATGCGGGTAGGTCTTTGGCTTCTGTTGCTGTTTGGATTTCTTTCAATAGCTTTGGCGTGGTTTCAAGAAAGGATTCTAGGACGGCTTGGAGCATTTCGTCGTCGTCCATGAGTCGCTCTTTTGCTCCGGCGTAGTCATACACGGGGGGCTCGTTTGTGGCTGTGGTTTGTGGTTCTGTTTGAGTCTCTTTCATGGTGTTTTCTTTCTTCTTTGTCGTAAAGGATGGTGCCCATTTGTCGAGTACGTCTGAAATGGATTTCTGACTCACTGGTTTTGTGGTGTAGTCGTTCATGCCTGCTTCGAGACAGGTTTTCCGGTCTCCTTTCATGGCGTGGGCGGTCATGGCGACGATGGTGACGGGCGTAATTGCGTTTTTCTTTTCGTTTTCTCGGATTTTTCGCGTGGCTTCGAGCCCGTCCATGATTGGCATCTGGATGTCCATGAATATGAGGTCGTAGTGCTGTTGTTCAATCGCGACGGTGGCTTCGAGGCCGTTGCATACGACGTCTGGGGTATGTCCCAGTTTTTCGAGAAGCCCTTTCGCGACTTTTTGGTTGATGGGGTTGTCTTCCGCAACAAGGATCCGGACTCGTCCTTCGTGGGTGACGGATAGTGCGGGTTTTGCGGTGTGTTGTGTGATTATTTTTGTGCTTGGTTTGAGCGTGTTTTGGAGGATGGCGAGAATGGTGTTGTATAAGTCGGACTGGCGAACGGGTTTTTTTAGGTAGGCGGTGAAGCCTAGTTTTTCGAAGCGTGCTTCGTCTCCTTGCTGGCAAAGTGAGGTCATCATGATGAGCGGCATTCCGCCGGAACGTTTTCCGTGGTTTATCGCGTATCCGAGTTCAACCCCGTCCATTCCAGGCATTTGCATGTCTAAAATGGCTAGGCGGTAGCTGTTTCCTTTTTCGATGAGTTTTAGCGCATCTTTTCCATTTGAGACAAGCGTGGGAGAGATTCCCCATGCGGTGAGCTGACCTTGAAGGATGTCTCGATTGGTTTTGTTGTCGTCTACAACAAGAACGTGGAGGTTTTTCATTTCGTCGGATGCCAAGAATGCGGGTCTAACGGTTCCGCCCTGTTTTTTGCAGGATACGGTGAAGTAGAAGTCGGATCCAACCCCGAGGTCGCTTGTGACTTGTATTGTGCCATCCATTTTTTCGATCAATTCTTTGGCAATGGTGAGCCCTAATCCTATTCCGCCATATTTCCGAGTG
The DNA here is from genome assembly GCA_029934215.1 of Pontiellaceae bacterium. Lineage (GTDB taxonomy): Bacteria > Verrucomicrobiota > Kiritimatiellia > Kiritimatiellales > Tichowtungiaceae > Tichowtungia. The sequence continues at coordinate 6,446 of JAOZMR010000049.1, forward strand.
TTTGATCCGTCTTTTTGGGTGAAATTGTTAAAGATTTTGTGTTGTTCTTCTGGAGAGATTCCAATGCCGGTGTCTCGCACGGATATGGCGAGTGTGACGTCTTCTTGCGTTTCTGCTTTTAGCGAGACGTGTACGACGACTTCTCCAATTTCTGTGAATTTTACGGCGTTGTTGGTGAGGTTTATGAGGATTTGGCGAAGCCGTCCTGGGTCGCCGCTTAAGTGAGCTGGGATGCCTGGATCGATCCGGCAGATGAATTCGAGCCCTTTCTCGTGTGCTTTATAGGCCGCGACTTCCGAGAAGTCGTCCATCACGGAGGAGAGATTGAAGTCGAGCATTTCTAACACAATTTGGTTCGCTTCCAGAGAGGAGAAGTCGAGGACATCGCTGATTAGGCTTAATAGTGAGGCGCTGGAGTCGCGGATGGTTTCCATATGGGAGTATTGTTCTGTCGTGAGTTCGGTATCCATCAGTAGCCCGGCCATTCCAATGACGCCATTGATGGGCGTTCGGATTTCGTGGGACATGTTGGCCAAGAACTGTCCTTTCACTTTCTCTGCCTGCCGGACATCTTCAAGAGCCGTGGTCAGCTCGTTGTTCTTTTTTTGGAGGCTTTCTCGTGATTCAATCAGGTCTGTTTTTGTTTTTTGAATGGACCTGCCTAATACACCGAGCGCATCTTTTTTGCGCAAGAGCGAGTCTGGGATATCGTCCGCATGTGTAAAATCGTCGAACTGCCGCGTCAGCAGGTGCAACGGATGTGCCAGATGAACACGAAGCAAAAGCAAAAGGAGGAGGCTCGTGAAAGCCGCACCGATCAAAACGGAGCGAAGAAAAGGAAGAAGAAGTTCCTTTTGTGTTTCGGCTCGGATATCCACCGGAGATGTCACCCCGAGCACCCAGCCCCACGGAGAGAAGCGGTTGAGCACCGTACGTTTTTTTTGCCCGCGCCACTCGTATTCGTAGGTTTCACCTGCATGAGCAACCAGCTGTTTCAACAGTGGATCGCACTGGAGTTTGTCCCCTTCTGTTTCCAAGAGAGGGTGCATAACGAGCAATGAGTCGTTCGCGATGATGTATGGATACACCTCGGATTCACCCGCATAGTAAACGCCTTGTAGATAGCGAATGACGTCTTGTTGATATGTCTCAATGAACAGGTCGGGCATCCCTGTTTTTTCCAGTGCGGCATTCTTTTGGTTCAGAATTTCATGGATGACTCGTAGCTGTTCTCGGAATTGTGCGTCCTCCGTCGTCGAAACCATACGTCGAATGGTCTGTTGAGCTTGAACGAATAGGAAAGCTGACATGATCGTTATTCCGATCAAAACGATGAGCAGCATCTTTAGAGATAAATTCAAATCCGCTTTATTGATCATTGTTTTTCCTGTTTACAATTTCTGTATATCGACCGGATTTCACTAACAAGCTGAGCCCTTTATTGAAGTCCTCAATGAGCTTTTCGGCATTCTTCCGATCCTTGGAAACCGCGAGGAAAAGTCCTTTTTTTGTGAGAGAAGGACCCAGCGCTTGTAGGGAGTCTGCTTGACCTGAATATGTTGTTCGAATGATCTCTAAAAAGATGTCGATTTGTATAATGATTACATCAAGTTCGTCGTTCAGAATACGTTTCACGAGCTCCTGCGGATTCGCTGCAACGATTTTTGATAGCTCCTCCTCGCAGTCAAATTCAGACGAATAGGTGTAGCCCTTCGAAACGCCGATGCGAAGTGAGTGAAGATTTTCTAGGTCTCCATCGTATTTCGCTCGGCATGCTTTTCGAGCGATGAAAACGTTGTCTACGGTATAGACCGGGTTTGAGAAGAGGAAGGTTTCTGCTCGTTTATCGCTATAATATGCACCAAGAAGCGCATCATGCGTGCTCACCTCCACCGCTTTCATAGCCTCTGCCCAATCCTGGAATGTTACGCTTGGAACGTAGCCCACCGACTTGAACGCCTCCAAAAACAAATGAGCAATGAATCCGTTTTTTGGAAGCGACGAGGCGTAGAACGGCGCCCATTCGCAAGTGGTTAAGGATACCGGAGCCGCCCCTACGTTTTCTTGCGCGGACGCTCCAGAACACAAAACGAGCATTGCCGAACAACAGATAACTCTCATATTTCTCATTAAACTTCCCTTTCAAAAACAACTGTAAACCAAAACTCCGAACCACTCTGAGTCCGCTTACCGTTGACATGTTCCTCATGAATCGGAGAGCGCATACCAATCTCGCCCCCCATTAACTGTACCAACTGTTTCGAAATACTCAAACCTAACCCCGTTCCGCCAAACGTTCGAGTCACAGAACTATCCCCCTGCGAAAATGGATGAAATAATTTACGTTGTACTTCTTTCGAAACACCTATACCAGTATCGAGCACCGAAAAGCGCAGGGTTGAATCCGAGACCCTCGACATCCGAACCGTCACGCCGCCACTCTCGGTAAACTTTATGGCGTTCCCAGCTAGGTTTGTGATGATCTGGCGGAGCCGATGCGGATCGCCATTTCCAACCCGTGGAACATCTGGATCTGCGATGCACTGGAACGACAACCCTTTTGCCTCCGCAGAAATCCGCAGGGTTCGCTCAAACGTATTGAACCATTCCGTGAGATCAAACGAAATGGTTTCGAGCGCTAGCTCCCCGGCTTCGATTTTCGAGAAATCCAGAATATCATTAATCAAAGCCAACAAAGAATTCGCGCTCCCTTGAGCGGTTTCAGCGAGGTCGCGCTGCTCATCCGTCAGCTCCGACATGAGAAGCAGCTCATTCATTCCAATCACGCCATTCATTGGCGTCCGTATCTCGTGGCTCATGTGCGCCAAAAATTCACTCTTCGCCTGGCTCGCCTTTTGCGCCTCAGCCGCCATAGACATCGCCTTCTCTGTTTGCACCTTCAAATCCTCATTGGTTGCTTCTAGCTCCTTTTTACCGATCTGAACATCCGCGTTCGCCACCGCCCGATCGTGAAGCAGCACAGCGAACGAAAAGGAAACCAACAAAATGATGAACACAAAGCAGAGAATCATCCCATACGCATTCCCACGAAGCTCCGCATGAAGCGCCTTCTTTTCAATCGAAAAAACCAAGCCAAACTCATCGCCAAACATATAAACAGGATAATACGCAGAAACAACGTCGCTCCTGCTTTTCTCCATAATCGAATGCTCGAGAACCCCCTTTAAGCCCGCACGGAGATGCTTTCTAAGCGCCTCGGCGCCTTCGACAAAAAACGTATCCGCCCGTTTGTGGTCTCGAAAAACTGCGATCGTTTCCCCCTTCGAATCCACCACCCACATCCAAGCATGATGCTGCAAAACAGTCTGCTTAAACGAATCCAACACCGCATCTCGAACACTCAAATCAAGCTGAACATTTGCAACCACGCGCCCGTTCGAAAGAATGGGTCGATGATAGACGGCGTGTCCATTCTCATGCGTCACCGAGATCGTCGAATAAAGCGTATGATTACCTGGAACGAGCTTAGATTTCTCAAAATAGTTGAGCCTATTTTTCTGAAACGTTCGCTTGTGCGACTGCGTTACGAGAGAAATAGACGAAACCAGATTTGGATACCGTGAAACAAACCGCCGCAAAAACAGGACCGAAGCAGACCCCGGCGAGATCTCCTCCGCCAACACATCCGAAAAATCTGACTGCGCAGTTTGGTACGCCAGATCCTCCTTCAGCGCCGCCTCCGACTCCTCCAGATGCACCCCACAAAGCTCGACCTGCCGAAGTAAATGCTGCTGCGCAGAATTGAGCTGGCTTGAAAAAATCCCGAAAAAGAAAAAGATAGCCCCCACCAAGAGAGCCAAAAGCAAACAGACCGCTCCAGAAAGAGCGCCCTGCCGCAAACGTTTCCATTTTCCAGACCTTGGGAAAAAAATCATCGCTCAAGAACCGTGATCATAACCCAGCCCAATTCGTGAATAGGTGCCGCAAGAATCGTATAATGAACACCGCCATCTTTCACATCGAAACGCCCGCACTTCTCCTGAAGAATGGACTCCATCAGCTTACGCGTTTCGGGCGACTTGCTCTTCAGCAAATTATACTGATCCGGCGCAAACGTATCCGCCTTAATCGTCTCCATATAGCGATGATCCTTGAGGGCAGGGAGAGAAAACAATCGCGTCAACGAATCGTCGATCGAAACCAACAAGCCCCGTTTATCGAAAATCAATGTCGGATGCCCGCTCGACAAACGAGTACGCTCCGTAACCGTATTGATTGTGATATCCAATCCGACCACCCCCGCCAACACATCCTCCGCATAAACCGGCGCAATCGAAGAAACCATCCAGCCGCGTCCCGCCGGGTCCACATACGGCTCATCCACCCAAACAACATCCCGACTCGGATTATGCGCCGCATCCGCCAAATAATAGAAATTAAAATCAGGAATCACCATCTTCGGCTCATACTGCGAAAGAACATCGAAATACGGATAAATCCGATTATACGAATGCTTATCATTATAATACGCCTGAACCACCGACCGATTTTCTGCGATAATCCCCTTAAACGCATCATCCAGCGGCGTCGTGAAATAAACAATCCGCTTCACCGCATCATCAACAGGAACACAACCCGAAACAAACACCGCGCTCCCACCATCATCCTTAGGCTTATAAAACACACCACTATCCGCCACAGCAAACCGCGAAACATCCACCGTCGGAACCACAGCAGAAATCGACTCCTCCAGATAAAGCGCCTCCGTTATTTTTGCAAGCTTCCGAGTCACCTCACGAACCGAAACAAACTCAGCGTTAATTCGCTCCGCAGCCGCTGAAAGCGCCACACGCGCCACCTCAACCTGCTTCGAATCCGAACACCCAGAAAACACAGAAATACCCAAAAACAAACCCGCCAAAACAACTAAACGCCTCATGATTACAACTCCTTTTTCTAGAAGACTAAAAAAAAGAAGCTCCATCTACAAGAAAACGTCTTGGTTTATTTTTTCACATGCGTATTTTCTGAACCACACACCATCCAAAAATAACCCTAACCAATAGGACTCAAAAATGAATAAACTATGGATCAGCATCATTATCGCAGGACTCGCAGCAAACGGACTCGCCAAAAACTTCACCGCCGGCATCGACCTTAAAAACGCCTACATCTCTCGCGGTGCAACCTTCAACGACGGTCCAGTCGTTCAAGCCTACGCCGAAGTCTCCGACGTACAAATACCCGAAAACCTCGGCACAGTCACCTTCGGTCTCTGGGTGAACTACGACATCAACGACTTCTCCGCAACCTATAGCGAAGCGCAAGACGGAACCCTATCAGAAATCGACTGGTACCTCACCTACTGCGCACCAATCGAAATCGCAGACCTCAGCCTCACCTACACCGAATACACATACCCGCACGGAGTCACCACCGACAAAGAAGTCATCCTCTCCGCCGGAAAAGCCATCGCCGAAACCGGACTCTACGCCTCCCTCTCCACCTACTACGGAATCGACGACGCCTTTTATGACAATAGCTGGTACATTAAAGCCGCGCTCGACTACGAAAAAACCATCACCGACAAACTCACCGGAACCCTCGGAACAAGCGTCGCCTACGACATGTCAGACACCCGCCAAAACGGATGGAACGACGGCTCCCTCTCCGTCGGCGCCAGCTACGCACTCACCGAAAACCTCTCACTAAACGGCTCGATTGCCTACATCGCACAGCTCGACAACGACATCCTCACCGAAGCCGAACACCAAACCGACCTCCTCTCCTCCATCGGCCTCTCCGTCAGCTTCTAAAAAGGAACCCGCCATGTCCCTACCCACAAACTTCGCGCCCGCCGAACGCCTCTCTAAAGAAGACGTTCAAAAACAGTGCGAAAACGTCGCAGACATCGACCTCGCGCAAAGCCTCCTCGACTCCGTACCCTGCATGTCCATGCTCCTCAACGGCTGTCGACAAATCATCTTTGCCAACCAGGTCTTCCGCGACTTTGTGGGAGCTGCAACCTACGAAGAACTCGCCGGCACACGCTATGGCGAGATCGTAGGCTGCGCCAACCCACCCTACGTCGGCGCCCGCCCAGGCGAAGCCGTCGGCTGCATCCACTCCACAAAAACCGAAGGGGGATGCGGGACCACCCAATTCTGTCGGACCTGCGGCGCTGTAAAAGCCATCCTAAACTCCCAGCACAAACAAATCCTCGACGTCCAAGAATGCCGCATGCTCTGCGGGGAAAAAGAAGACGCACTCGACCTACGCGTCTGGTCAAAACCCGTTGAAATCAACGGCGAAATATACACCCTCTTCTCCGTCATGGACATCCGCGACGAAAAACGCAAACAAGCGCTCGAACGCATCTTCTTCCACGACGTCATCAACACCGCTGCCGGCGTCAAAGGGCTCGCCGACCTCATGAACGACGAAACCACCGTCGACGAACTAAAAACCTACGCCGAAATGATCGCCGACGTATCCGGCACCCTCATCGACGAAATCGAAGCCCAGCGCACCCTCTCCACCGCAGAAAGCGGAGAACTTCACGTACAAATCGAATCCATCAGCACCGACACCATCCTACAAAACGTAAAAACCCAATTCCACTCCATGGACTGCGCCGAAGCAAAAACCATCCACATAAAAACCGACGCGCAAAAAATCGATTTCGAATCCGACCCCACACTTCTCCGACGCGTCCTCGTCAACCTAACAAAAAACGCCCTCGAAGCCTCCGCCCCCGGACAAACCATCACACTCAACGCCATTAAAAAAGAGGAACAAACACACCTCACCGTCCACAACCCATCCGTCATGCCCGAAATCGTACAACTACAAATGTTCGAACGCTCCTTCTCCACCAAAGGCACCGGACGCGGGCTCGGCACCTATAGCATCAAACTCATCACCGAACGCTACCTCAACGGCAAAGCAACCTTCACATCAACACCCGGCGAAGGAACCACATTCACAATCAGCATCCCAACAAACACCCAGTGCGGAAAGCGTAGCGATAAATAATTTTTATATTCAAAAGGTTCATGAATGCAATTTACGAATGAACAGCCCTTCAGAACCTCCCATCATCACCGCTTCCTTTAGGTCGCTTCTTTTTTGGAATACAAAAAGCACGTTCGGAATACCTCAGGTCTGCCGTCAATTATTCTGCGAAAATAGCCCCGGCTCCGTTGAGGGTGAAGGGAGAGCGTTTTTGCAGAATGTTTGACGGCAGAATGATGGGACCTTCTAAAGGGCTGTTCATTCGTAAATTTCATTCATTCGCTGGGCAAACCCGTTCCTGTCCGCTTCAAAAACCGTCCCATCATTGCCGCTCCCTTTGGGTCGCTTCTTTTTGGGGAATACAAAAAGCACGTTCGGAATACCTCAGGTCTGCCGTCAATCATTGCCGCTTCGCTTCTTTTTGGGAATACAAAAAGCACGTTCGGAATACCTCAGGTCTGCAAAAACTTTTCCCCCTCCCATTCGTAAATTTCATTCATGAACCATTCTCTTCGTTCATTATTTTTGAAACCAAAAATTATTTATCGCTACGCTTTCAGCGCTGAGCAAAATCTTTATCATCATTGCCGCTCCCTTTGGGTCGCTTCTTTTTGGGAATACAAAAAGCACGTTCGGAATACCTCAGGTCTGCCGTCAATTATTCTGCGAAAATAGCCCCGGCTCCGTTGAGGGTGAAGGGAGAGCGTTTTTGCAGAATGTTTGACGGCAGAATGATGGGACCTTCTAAAGGGCTGTTCATTCGTAAATTTCATTC
>JAOZMR010000050.1 GCA_029934215.1 Pontiellaceae bacterium
GTTTTGAACACAAAATCCACCTTAGCCTGTGGTCCTAAAAGTTGGGGTAACCGCAAGCGTACGCGGTAAATCAGCTGAGAGTCGAGGTCTGTTGACCTCCGTCAGCGAGGCAATAGTCACGCCGATTATGTCTAAAGCGTGCTTCTGCTTCATAAGCGCCCCCTCTCATAAGGTAAAATTTCATTCTTCGCAGCCTACCCAGCCACCACATACTTCGCGGAAAACCCATCAAAGCTCATGTTGTGCATGACCGAATCGTGGGGGATCAGAAGATATTTCCATGGCTTCCCTCCATGGGCCGTGGTGAATGTGGTGGCATTGTTGCAGTAGTTGAGTGCCGCCTCGGTTTTCTTGGCGACATCCTCGGTGCTCATATCGCGTCGCCCTTTGGTCTCCACCATGTAGATTTCCGCGTCCGTTTCTGCCACGAAGTCTGGCTCGTACTTTCGTGTGTTCCGGTCAAAAAAGATGTTGAACTGCTTTTTCGAAGGCCGCATCCATTTCAGAACTTTACGATCTTCTTCCAATAAAATGGAGAAATCCTTTTCGGTTTTAGAGTCGAATTTGTATTTCAAATGACAGGCTTTTTGGAAGCCGACAAATACCTTGGACGGAATGGCTGATGTAGGAGTAATCGTCTCCTTGAAATCATGGATTCGGTCGTCGGTCAGCTTTTCAAAGTTGTGCGGTTCGATCTGAACGAACGGGAACACTTTCGCCGCTTCGTACTCTGGCTCCTCAACGTAAAAATGCTGCATCATCTGTGAGTAGATTTGCTCCGCAATCGCACGCTTGTGATACACCACCACGTTTTGGATCTCTTTTTCTCCGAGATAGCTTTCGAAATGACGGATGACTTGGTTTGCCAGCTTGAACAGAAGATCCGACTGTTCGTCGTAGTCGATCTCTGGCTGGTTAATCACTTCGCTAACCAACACATTGTCCAGACGATCTCGTTCGATTCCTCCCTTACCTGTAATGTGCTCAACCTCGTTGCTCTGGAGTGTTTTTCTGTATATTTCTTCCGAAACGGGCTGGAAGTTCAAAGGTGTTGTGTCTAGATCGAAATCATGGAAGCCGGATATCACATCCCCCTTTTGCACGATCATGATTTTGGGAATCTCGATGATCCGAGCAATGAATGCCTTGGCATGCGTTTCATATCTGGCCATGGCTTCTTTAACGATTTCGTCAGCAAACAGATTCTGCTGAGGATCGGATTGAACCCGCTCGCGAACCTTTTCGACCACTCGCTTCTTTACGCTCTCGCTTAACAGATCGGCGGCCTGAGTCGTCGCTTTTCCAACCTCTGGAAGAACCTCCAAAATCGCCGCTTTTGCATCCAGCTCGAACGTGGCCTGCTGTTTCTTTTCGGGAGAAACCATCTGCTCAATTTGCTTTCGCTCCTCCTGAATTTCTTCCTCAAATACAGAGCCGGACGTAATGACCTCTTTCTTCACGGCGATAGCGTTCGGATCGATCTCAATGATGTTTTCCTTTTGTATGATCGAGTCCGGAGCATTCGCTGCATCGACAATTTGCTGGAACTTGTCGTGGGCAATGATGGTCAGCAAATCCACCTCTTTAACGCCAGTGCGCTTGCCATACGGTAGGCGGAGACCGCGCCCAATGGTCTGTTCCCTCAACGTCATGGATGCCGCTGTGCGAAGCGGAATGATGGTGTAGAGATTCGTTACGTCCCAGCCTTCTTTCAGCATGTTGACGTGGATCACAATCTCGATGCGATTCTTTGGATCTTCCAGCGATAGAAGATGCTGAATGTTCTCCTCTTTTTCCTCACCCCGCTGGTTGGAGTGGATCTCCATCACCTTGTCAGCATACCGACCCTCAAAGAAGGCCGTTGACTGCATCAGCTCCATAAGCTGAGAGGCATGATCCGTATCCTTCGCCACCACGAGCACAAATGGCTTCACCCGATCCACTCGATTGTCGCGGGCATAGATATCGAGTTTGTTCTTTGTGTCTTCATGGATTCGGATGCCATCCTCCAGCTTGATCCGGTCGAGCTCCTCCGGCGAATACGTGGACGGATCAAAATCCTTGCGAGTCGCTACGGCAGGCTCCTTCACAAACCCATCCCGAATCGCCTTCGCCAGCGAATACTCATAGACCACATTCTTGAACTTGATCGTCTTCTGACCCTTTTCAATCTGTGGCGTCGCCGTCAGCTCCAGCCCAAGAATTGGGTTTAAGTCATTGATCACCTGCATACCCCGTGCGGCGCGATAGTGATGACTCTCATCCATCAGCAACACGAGGTCGTCGAGATTGGACAAGTGATTAAAATAGGAATCGCCCAAACACTCCTGAAGGCGCTTAATGCGCGGCTCCTTACCACCACGGGTTTCCGCGTTCAGCTTAGAGATGTTGAACACATTAATTCGGATAGACGTGTGCATGTCAGCCTGCTGAGTGCTTTCGTGCTTCTCATACGAATCTCCAGTGATCACCAGCGGGGGCTTCGTGACAAACTCCGCAATGCCCTTGAAGACATACTTCGGATGGTTGGGTTCTCTGAAGTCCGTGATCAGTTTGTTGTAAACCGTCAGGTTTGGAGCCATCACAAAGAAATTCTTGATGCCCTTTTCGAGATAGAGATAGGAGATGAACGCACCCATCAGCCGGGTCTTACCCACCCCTGTTGCCAGCGCGAAACAGATCGATACAAAATCCCGCTCAAAATCGGCACAGATTGGATACAGGTTCCGAACCTTGGAAAGCTCCTCCGCAAGATCCGGCTCCTTCCCCAGCTCCAGCCGATCGGCCAGCTCTTGCAGAATTTCCAGACTCTCCTCCTGAGGTGCCCGCAGGCTCAACCGATTCCGTATGTAATTCGCTTTTTCGTTCATAGATAGACTTCCCCGTTCCAAAAATTAACACTCAGTTTCCATAACTCAGTTTCGGACCCTAAAAATGAGTCATGGATTCCCATAGTTCACTTTTTCGCGACAAAAGTGACTTATGGGTTTTCATGATTCACTTTCCTCTTTCTTTTCAGGCACCGGAACAGACTCAACCTTATGTTCCTTGAAGATATTCAGATACTGGCGGAACAAATAGACCCGATTCCGCTTAAACCCTGTAATTTCCTCAAGAACCCCCAGCTTTTCCAACCCCGAAATCAGTTCACGAGCCGGATTACGGTTGATTTCTAAAATTTTCTCAACCAGCGGAAGAGTGACATACGGGCTCCCGTACAAATGCCGTATCAGCCGCTGGCCATTCTCGGCCCGTCTCCCCAATGTAAACACGGCGGCGTCCAACTCACGACGGAGGGCGAGTATTCTCTCGAAGGTTTCCTTCCCGTTCTGGGCGGTATCGATGACCGCTTTCAGAAAAAACCGGCACCAGTGCCCAATGTCATTGGATGCCCGAACACGGGTCAGTGCATCGTAATAGGAATCACGGTATTTCTCGAAGTGGGCAGACAGGTAGAGCGACGGCTTATCCAGCAAGCCATTGCTGATCAGATAAAGCGGGATCAGAAGCCGACCCATACGTCCGTTACCGTCCTGAAAAGGATGGATCGTTTCAAACTGATAATGACTAATGGCCGCCCGGATCAAATGGGGAACATGAATGTTTTGGTTGTGCCAGAAAGACTCCATATCCGAAAGCAGGTCTGCCATGTCATCATAGTGGGGAAGAACAAAGGCTGCATCGGAAGGAGAAGCGCCACCAATCCAGTTTTGACTACGCCGGAACTCCCCCGGTGTCTTACTCTCCCCTCGGGTCCCATCCAGCAAAATGCCATGCGTATCACGGAGCAGTCGAAGCGATAGCGGCAACGTCGCCAACGTATCCACGGCGTGATTCATTGCCTGCACATAGTTTTGAACCTCCTGCCAGTCATCCCGTTTTTCCGGAGCAATCTCATCGGCCGCCAGCACGTCCTCTTCAATCTCAGTCTTAGTCCCCTCAATTCGGCTGGACGTATTGGCCTCTTTCAGGATGTGCATCTGAATAAAGAGTTCAACATCAGGAACAATGCGGGTGTAGGCATTCAGCTCGCCCAACGCACGGGTTGCATCTTCAAGCAACACATTGATGACGGGGTCCTCCCAGCTCCACTCCTCATTCACGAACGAAGGGGAAAAACTTTTATACTGGAACTGCTGCTTCCAGCGTCCTGATTTAAACTCTTCAAACTTCATGCATCCCCTCTCAATCTCAGGCCTGAAGCCTATCCTACCTTCACTTCAACATTCGAAATTCCTTGTTCGATATTCGACATTCAAAACAACTCCGCTTGATTCGGGTTCTTGTTCCCGACTTTTCGACCTTTGACCTTCGACTTTTGACTCTCATCTCCCGGCCCCTCCGGCACAAATTCCGGAGCGTTTTCTTCGTCGGTCAGATTGACGATGTTGAGGCTGTAATCCTCCTGACCAAACTCGCAACGCCCCATCAACATCTTCGGAATCTTTTTCACCTGAATATTCGGATACCGCTTTTCGCACGCCGCACTGTATTTCTTGCAACAAATCAAAAGATGCTCGCCCTCCGCCATCTCTTCGGAAATCGTATCGAGCATCGCAACCGTCAGATGCCCCGTCGTCGTGAAAATGAAATCCTGCTCCGTCGAGTATCCCTGCTTCCAATAGAGTTCCTGATCCGGACAAAAAACAAAGCCCTGCTGCTTCGCCATCGCCGCCGCCAGCATGTCGGCATTGTACTCCTCCGAGATCACAAAATTCCCATGCTTATCCTGCTTCAATAGACTCGGAGCCAAATCATAATACTTGAACCCGCCGCCGCCCTTCCACTCGACCGCCTTAGAAATCCCGCCCTGATCCGATCCATCGCACACCTTTTGAAGACGCGGAACGCAATGCGTATCGCAATGATCCCCCAGCTCGATCCCGATCCACTTTCGACCCATCTTATGCGCCACCGCCGCCGTGGTTCCTGATCCGAGAAAGGAGTCGAGAACGAGGTCGCCGGGTTTGGAGCCTAGGTGAAGTAACTTTCCTATCAATCTTTCTGGTTTGGGCGTTGCAAAAACATGCTCAGCATTGGGAAATAATTTTTTAATCTCGCGTTTTCCCTCATCATTATGGCCGGCGGTTTTATAGTCCCACCATGTGGTAGCGGGCACATCAGAAGCCACATCAGAAAGAAAACGTTTCAGCCGAGGCACATTTTCTCCATTAGCTCCAAACCAAATACGATCGTCTGCTATCAAACTCTCTAGCTTGTCCTTATTAAACCTCCAACTCGTTCCTTTGGGTGGGAGGTGCGATTTTTTTGTGAGAGGGCTAATTATGGGATAAATCGCATAATCTCGGGCTTCATTTCGTTGTAACGGACCTGATGTCCATATCCCCCGAGGATCATTGTCTGGGTTTTTGTATCGGGCATCTTGTTCAGCAGTTCTTGGTAGCCGATTTAGTTTAGCTAACCCAATATTTTTTGCATATACGAGAATGTATTCATGAGATTCAGATAAGAACTGAGAATCACTTTTTACGGCATACTTCTTTTGCCAAGCTATGCTTGATATAAAGTTTTTACGACCGAAGATTTCATCAGCAAGCACTTTGAGATATGCATATTCATTGTCGTCTATTTGGCAAAAAATCACACCGTCATCTCTTAGTAAATGTTTCAAAATAACCAATCGGTCTCGAAGCAGGGTTAGCCACAACGAGTGCTCAATTCCGTCCTCGTAATGTTCAAAGGCCGAGCCTGTGTTGTACGGTGGATCGATGTAGATACATTTCACCTTACCGGCGAACTTTTGTTCAAGGGCTTTGAGAGCGAGCAGGTTGTCACCATGAATCAGCATATTTTCGGAATGCGGGTCGCCATAGGACTTTTCCGGATCTTCGATCAGAATCCTCGGCTCCAGCACCGCCTGCTCATCCTTCCCAATCCAAGTCAGTTCCAGCTTCTGTTTTTTACTCATTTTAAATCCTTATTTCTCAACCGCGAATCGGCACGAATACTTTTAGCCTCAAAAAATCGCAAAATGTTTTCCAATGTCTGGAATCTTCTTTCTACAAATCATCACTGCGCGCTTTTCTCTCCCACCATCATTAAAACTCTGAATAACTCTCCTGCTGCAATTGGCCTGTTTTAAAAAAATTCAAGTGGGCATTTGCCTCTTCATACATATTTCTCTGTTCATTCGTCCAAACCTCACATTCAAGCAATGCAAAATCCTCGGACATTGACTCAAAGTACTTCGGCGGTTCCACTGCTATCCCAACCAGCACCTTTAGGTTAGCAAACTTATTTTTGGCAGAACCACATGCGACATTAAGAAAGGCCTGTCTCATTTCGCGATATTCATCGTAAGTACTCCCTTTGCAGGGAGCCACCTGCAAAAAAATGTATCCTTTATCAGATGTCTGAGCCGGGAGGTAAGTCAGTTGTCGCGCTATATCGTCCCCTGACGGCACAGGAAATGACTCAACGGCTTCCGCCATCTTCTTGGCTAAAAATCGACGAAAAAAACGCGGCTCTTTGGCCATTTCATGGATTGCACCTTTTTTAAAAAACCCATCCCTATTTCCGAGCAAGGTCCCGTCAAGGGCATTCTGACTCGTTTTTTGAATTAAGTGATCCCACAAATACGAAACCTTGTCTTTTTCTTTTTTGTTCAGGTATTCCTTCCGCTGCCTAAAGAGTTCCCAATCCCCTTGGCCGATGTGGATAAAATCAGCGGATTCATCGTTCACTCCAATAAAGTGCTGATTATGTTCTTCATCAAAATTCATGTAGTAGTGGGCCAGCAAATCTTCTTCTGCACAGTAGCTCAACCCTTTGTATCGCTGTATTGCATCAACCTTAGCCTTCAGATACGTCGAAAAATCTAAAACCGTATCAAGCTCACCCAACAAAATGGTCAGGTTTGCGCTATCAAAAACATGAACAGGGTTGTCTCGTTCCAATTTTATAAAAAAAGGAGGGAGCTGATCGGCAGGAATCGATAGGCCGTAGGTGATTGCCAGACTCCCGGAAATATTCTCATCAGAAAAGTTTTCACAAGCCTCCTTAGCTCCATGGGCAACGATGATTTTGTGTACAATCAAATTGTTGTTACAAATTGGAACTGGCAATTCATGTTGCTGCTTCTTGTCCAGATAAATTGTACGGCCATTACGGATGTATCGTTCTGCCCCAAGCGCCGTCTTGATTTGTTTGTCAATAGATTTGCGTCTCCAGCGCCCCCAATGAACCATAAAATCATCACCGATCTCCCGAGATTCTAATGCTTTGCTTTTTCTGTCGAAAAAAAGAAAAACCTCATTTTTAAAAACAGCAATTAGATCACACATCTCATCGCCATCATCCTTACGAGGATTTGGATAACTCCAAAGCTTGAGAAACGTCCCTTCACACAATTTAGAAAGAAGATTCTCTGTGGGCGTTACGCCTTCTGATTTCTCAACACTAGCCATAACAATCAAAGTCTCCACTCGCCGACAGACAGGCGAGATACTTCTGCATTCTTTTGCGTTCCTTGCGCTCTCTCGCGACTAATAAAATCCGCACTCATCCGCGTGATTCGCGGTCAAACTCTCTTTTTCCAATGCCTGGAACTTTTCTCTCTAATCTTTCCAACCCTCGGAACTTTTTCTTCCAACCCTTGGAACCTGCACCTTTTTGATTTAACTCTCTTTGTGAAGCAATGCCCGGACTGCGGGCTTTAGATCGTGGAAGCTTGTATAGGATGCTTTTCCGTGATGTTGCAAGCAACCCGCCACGATCCCGGGATGCAACCCCAGTTCAGACGCCACGGCTTGAACACGAACGGATGACGGACGTTTCGCACCACAAAATGCTTTGATCACCTCTTTGCTCTTCAGGATGCGTTCGGCAAAGGCGTCGGCTTCCCGCGCCCGTTTGTCTGTGAGGTCTAGGTGATCCATGGAGTCGATGAAGCCTTTCCCCATGCTGTTTTCATGCAGGAGAATATGCCCCAGTTCGTGAGCCATGGTGAACCAGAAGTTGTCGTTCCGGTCGTGGCGAGCGGTGTAGACGATTACCGGACGTCCACCGTCAAAGAAGGATGCGCCGTCCACATAGGTTTGCTGAAAGTGATCTAAGTGAAGGAACACCACGCCGCACCGCGCTAGCTCAGCAACGAAGGTCTCTATGCCGTCTGGCTCAACCGTGTAATCCGTTAAAGCCTCCGCCAGTTGTTGCAGACGTTCCTTTTTATATTTTGCTTTGGGTCTGTGCCCAACGAGTGAGTTTCTGGCCAGTTGAAGCCAGCTCAATGCATAGTAGGGGTTGAAGTTTCGGTACGCTTCCGATTTGCGGAAACAAACCTGCGCGTCCTGTTCGAGAAAACCGAAATCTAGTTCAGCAATGCTCCAGAACTGTTTTACAGCGGCGACTAGCCCTTCGGTTTGGCGGGGCAGGTCGATGGCTCTTCGCAGCTCCCGCACGGGCATGTAGCGATAGATGAGCGCTTTGGCTTCGGTCTCCTGAACCTTGGCACTCTCCTGCAACCGCTGACGGTAATTGGCATCCAGATTCAACCAAAACTGCGTAGACTGTTTGAACACCTTTGATAGCTGGAAGGCGGTCTCATACGTCACCGGAACTTTGTTTGTGATCAGTTGGCTGATGTGCTTTTCCGTGCGCCCCATGATTTCTGCCAAATCTTTTTGTTCCCACCCGTAATGCTCCAGCTCTTCACGGATGGTGTCGCCCTGCCCTAGATTGATAAATGGTTTGTACATTGCTTTTCCTTTTAGCAGTTTCGCCAATTAACCTTCAAGGCAAATCGTCGCCTACGTTACTTTCCAGCTAATCCGCATCAGTTCTTTCGAGAAGGTTTGTTGCTCCAGTTTCGCTTCGACGGTTTCGAGCAGGGTTTCTTTTTTCTGATCCACTTCGTCCTGCGACTGAAAGAGGTTCCTCCGCATTTCGTTGCGCATCCCTTCCAGCTTTTTTGCCTGACGCTGAAGCAGCACCTTTTTCTCCAACGCCCCCGCTTTGCGGGCATCTGCTTTTTTGATTTTGATGTCTAGGTCGAGCTGTTTGAGTTTGATCTCCATGCTCTTCTTTACATCCTCCGCCCACTTGTCGAGCTTCTCCATTTCCTCATCAAAGAACACGGCGTTTCGCGCTGAAATCTCTGCCAGCGTTTCGCGCTGAAGATTCTTAATTATTTTTTCTGTTTTCGTGTTTCCGGCGTACTCCGTGGAGATCGATCCCGGCAGGTCAAAGAGTCGCTTGCACTGTTCCTGATCCAGCTCCTCGCCATCCGTGGTTAACGCCCCAAACAGAATCGTCTCTTCGGCTTCCAGTGCGCTGACGGAAAAGAACTGCGCGGTCAATGTTCCGCTCTTGCCTATCAATGGCTTTAGGATGCTGATGTTCCGTCCGCCTCCGGTGTAGTCGAAGGTGATCTCGACGGGTTCCAGCTTCCTTGCCTTGGCTTCCTCAACCAACCTTTGCGATAGCGGATGATTCAGACGGAAGTGATGCGTACCATTGACGATTTTTGATTTTCGATTGACGGTTGATTTGAGTGAAAAGCGTTCTCCGCCGTAGGAAAAAAGAAGGTTCTCGTCATCAAACTCGGCCTCTCCATCAAGCTGGTGACGCGTGAGTCGCCAAAGAAGTGCTTCGTAGCGGTTGAGTGCTTCACGGCTTTCCGCCTCGTACACTCTTAGCTTTTCGCCGACTTCTGTGTCGAAGTGTTCGAGCAGTTTCTGGCGTGTCTTTTTGAGGGTTTCATCAATCGCTCCGCCCATCTCCTCTTGAAGCGAATCAAATGCGGTCTTGATCTGTTCCGGCGTGCGACAGGATTGATAGATCTCTACGATCCGCTGTTCAAAGTCTACGCCTGACTCAATCGCACCGAGGACTTCATCGGAGGCTCCAAAGACGCCTTTGAACAGATGGAACTTTTCGGAGAGCAGTTCTAGAACTCGCTGATCTGCCGCGTTCTTTCGGTTTAGAAAGTTGACCACAACCACGTCATGCTTTTGTCCGTAGCGGTGACAACGCCCGATCCGCTGTTCAATGCGCTGGGGGTTCCACGGAAGGTCGTAGTTGACGACCAGTGAGCAGAACTGAAGGTTAATGCCTTCCGCAGCCGCCTCGGTGGCAATCATGATTTGGGCATGGTCTCGAAAGTGCTCCACCAGTGCGGCGCGAGTGTCAGCGGTTCGAGATCCAGAGAACTTATCGGTTCCTTCGTTTTTCGCTTTCCAGTCCGCATAAATCTGTTTGGCAATCGGATCGCTATTACTTCCGTTGAACAAAACAATCTTATCTTGATAGCCGTTTTCAGAGAGCCGATTCAAAACATAGTTCTGCGTCCGGCGCGATTCGGTGAAGATGACAGCCTTCTCTGATCCCCCATGCTCCCGATCCATCGCAAAGCCGGTTTCCAATGCTTGGAGAAGAGCATCCCCTTTGGCGTTCTGCGTAATCTGCATCGCCAGTTCGTAAAAGGTTCGTAGATCTGCAATCTCCAACTGGATAGAACGCTTCTCCTCGTCTGTCAGTCTCAAGGGAAGCTCTTCCTCCTCATCGACACCCAACTCTTCCCGAAGCTCATCCAGCTGTTCCACATCTTCCGCAAATAGTTCTTCTGCCTTGCTTAACTTTGCGTCCTCTTTCAGGCGTCGCTCCAGCTTGTTGGCTAACGAGTTGAGTGCTCCGGCAATCGCAAACGTTGAAGAGGCCAGAAGCTTTCGCAGAATCAGCGTCATTAAAGAACGCTGACTGGCAGGCAGGGCCATTAAATTCGGACGGCACAAATAGTCCGAAACCATTTCATACAATGTCTCTTCGTCCGGGGTCGGAATAAAATCCTGAGTATGCGTTCGGCGTTGGGTGTAGTTAATATACTCCCTCACCTGCCGCCGAAGCGTTCGTTTGCAAACAAGGTTCAGCCGCTCCTTGAGATCGGTAAATTCATCTACGCCCGTCAAGCGAGAGAACTGCGCCTTATAGCTTTTCAGATCACCAAAGACATGCTCATCAATAAAGCTAACCAGTCCAAAAAGTTCCAATAAAGAATTCTGCAAAGGTGTCGCTGTCAGCAGTAGCGTGGGCGCATCCGCCAAAGCCCACTTAAGCTCGCGAGCAATCTTATTGCCCGCCTTGTAAACATTTCGTAATCGGTGAGCCTCGTCGATCACTACCAAATCCCATCCGATTGCTTTCACAAACTCGGCCTTGTTGCGGGCAAACTGATAGGAGCAGATCACGATTTCATCACAATCAAACGGGTTTGCAGCCCCCGCCTTAACAGCCTTGTTAAAAATCGGCCCCTCCATAATTCGCGACGGAAGATAGAACTTCTCTTGAAGCTCCTGAACCCATTGTTTCCGAAGGCTGGAAGGAAGAATCAGCAAGATCTTTCGCTTCCGCTCCGCCCATTTCTGAGCCAGAACAATTCCCGCCTCAATCGTCTTCCCCAAGCCAACCTCATCGGCAAGCAACGCGCCTTTGGAGAGAGGGGAGCGAAAAGCAAACAGTGCGGCATCCACCTGATGCGGATTCAAATCAACCTGCGAATCCATCAGCGTTGAAGCAATACGCTCCACACTGTCTGACGGACACCTTCGCGTCAGCTCATAAGCAAAATATTTAGCATGATAATCTGTAAGCACTTTCATCTCTGTTACAACGCTCCAAACCTTGAAATGTTTCTACACCTTTTCCCCTGCCCCTTGAAAGGTTCCTTTGAAATCTCACATCTAAAAAACAAAACACCCTTATGACAAAAGGGACAAAACAGACAAAACCACTCCGCATGTTTTGGAGCTTTTGTCACTTTTGGACACACTCCATACTTTTATTCTACGACCCGAATACGAAGAGAAGAGCGTCCGCCTGTCGCTTTCTTTTCTCAAGCAAATGTCTCGGGATATTTCGCACAAAGCTCCTCTAAGCGATCATCCGTGAATGCCTTCTTGCCTTTCTTCACGTCTCGAACAGTCGCCCAGCCATCGTCTTTCTTTTTCTCGTTTATGATGCGCTTCAGCTCTTTTTTATCTGCCTCGAACGTCACCATCTCACGCCCCGCAAGAATCATAAGCATTTGCCCTAAGCACCAATGAGATATCTCAACAGCATCTTCTGCGATTTTCTTCGTTATGGTTTTGCTTCCCGCCGCCGTCGCAAGAACTCCAGAGATCCGGATCGCCTGGTCACGACATCGTCCTATTTCATGTTGAAACTCCTTATACTCATTGTTTTGCAAAGGAACTATTTCGTTGTTCAAGTAAGCCGCTTCGCGGCAGTTGCTTACTTCTGTTTTTTCCTTTTTCTGTAAACTCATTTCTGAAGCGAGGGTGCAGTGAACACCCTCATAACAGAAAGGAATCAAAATAAAATCAAACCTCCTACAAAAGATGTTAGAGGATCTGCAACGGCTTGGCTATGCAGAACGAACTCAAACATCGTATGTACGATCCGTACGCCAGTTGGGGAGTTATTGGCATTTCCCTGCAGAGGAGATTGCAGAGCTGCAGGTGCGAGATTATTTTCTCTACTGCAAAAATGATTACGGCTGGAGCGCGGCGACGATGCGCATCTCCTATAGCGGGATTAAGTTTTTCTACACGACGACATTCCCGCAGAATTGGAACACACTTCATTTGCTGAAAATAAAACGACCTGCCACCATGCCGACGGTGCTTGGTATCGATGAAGTACGTTTGTCGGAGGCACTGAATTTGGAAGTGAGCGATATCGATCGTGAGCGAATGACTCTTCGTGTGCGCAATGGAAAAGCTCACATGACGACCTGTTCGTCCATGCGAAACCGCTCTCGAAAATCTATCGAGCCAAACTCATCGAAACCTTCAAAGAAGCTGGTTTGGAGATTCCATATGGCGTCTGGAAAAAGGACTGGGTCATCGATGCACAGAACGTTGGAAATAGAAAGGATGCGCTGAAATACCTTGCGCAATACGTCTTTCGCGTCGCCATCTTTAAAAAAACCGGAGCTCTATCGCCCCAGAGAGACTTCTTTATTTTTATCTTCAGAGCTTCGCCTCCTCTGGAGAGAACAATGAAAACCTGGATTCTTCAGGAAAGACTAATGGATGCACACCGCCCTTAGGAATCTTGATCAAAAACTCACCATCCCTTGCGGTGCTTGACGACGTATCCTTGTTCATAAAAATCCTCATTCTCTTGTGATGCTCTCGCCTGAAGCGAACACCCTAGCAGAAAGCCTTATGATGTCTCGCCTGTAATCTTGAGGAACTACTTTTCCCACCCATACTCAAGCCTCTTCAGCTCCTCTAGAACCGCCTTCGGCTTCAACCGACCGCTGTAACTAGACACGCCTTCAATGGCATGTCCTGTAATCTCCTGCGAGCATCGGTCGCTCATCTCAGCCTGATTCTGCGCCTGCTGAATAAAGGTGTGGCGGAGATCATGAGCATGCTTGTGTATGGACTCGTCAGGTAGCCACGTAATCTTCCGTTTTGCGAACCGTTGGGAGATCTTTCTTCGATACCCGCCGCTCTTCGAAAGCGTTAAGTCCGAAAACAGCAACCCTTCGCTTTCTGCCTCTTTTCGAGACTTAACAAACGCTTTAAACCCAAGATCATCCAAGACATATTGATGCACCGGAACAACTCGAATGGAGCTTTTGTTTTTCAGCTTCTTTCCCTTTCCATCCAAATTCACATCCATAACCCAAACGCCATCTTCACTTTCATACACGTCTTTCAAGAATAAGCTGCAAGGTTCGTTCAGGTGAAAACCGTGGTAGAGGCAAAGAATCGGAATCCAGTAGCGGGCAGGCCGTTTGTCTACCTCTTGCTGAACAGTCTTGAGAGCCTCCCACATCCCCTTCAACTCATCAGGGGCATAACTCTTGGGCTTCTTCTCTTCTGGGATCACAACAGGAATCTCAATTCCATGAGATGGGTTAACGGAGATAACACCCAGCGAGTCCTTGGCGTAACGAAACACCATTTGAAGGCGCATCAGTGTGTTCTCACAGGTCTTAGGGGAGCGGAAATATTCGAAGCACCATTTTTTAACCCAGAAAACCCTTTATAAGCAACAATTCAACTGCGGTTTTTTCGACAGAATGATGGTCGACAGAATCATTTCCAACGGCTGAATATAGAAAAACTCTTCATGATTCTGTCGCCAATGATTCTGTCGAAATAG
>JAOZMR010000252.1 GCA_029934215.1 Pontiellaceae bacterium
CTTCATCATCAGGTTCTGTCGTATCAACAGGTGTCTTAGCCACAATATCTGCTAGGCATTCCATTGGACCAAAAGCGGCAACACAGAGGATTTTAGCCATCTCATTTCGTTTAATAACCTTTGTTGGTTTGAAGCTACCATCTTTGTAGCCATGCACCACTTCTTCATCCTGGGCAGTATAAACGAAAGGATAGTACCAATCACCCTTGTTTTTGACATCCGTAAATTCACGAGTAGGCACTTTATGTCCTTCTGTGAACATTTTCAGAGGCTCTTTGAATTTATCAAAAGCCGAAAGTGTCATTTTCAAGGCTTCAACCCGAATCGTATCCCTTTCTGGACAGAACATAGTCTTTGCTTCATTGCAGCCACTCACAATACCCAAATCTTTGGCTGTTTGAATGTATTCAATGAAACCATTGTCTAGCTCAATATCCTCAAAAGGTTTGCCAGAATCTCGTGAAGTCCGTCTCGCACGAGTATTTGAATGACTCGCTTTCACGGTAACAGCGACATACTCTTGCCGCGTTGCTGCACGACTTGGTTTAAAGTAACCAGCCCAATCACCACCGTAGCCATTGATGATACCTTCTTTCCACAATTTCAATATGGGTTTAGAATCCCAGCGGTCAGGTGGTACATCCATGAAGGGATAGTAACCATCAACAACTTTATTACCAGTGTTATCAAAAGCCTCAATGTGTAAAGGCTGTTCAATACTTTCTAGCGTGATACCAGTTGTATCAAAGAGGTTCAAGTTGATACCATCGGATGTCCATTCTCCTTGAACTTCTTTACCATCAACTTTGACAGTTCCAGCAGCACCTAACCCTGTAGCAGATATTTGAATATCTCCGTTTTCTTTGTTCAAGGTACGGACAATGATAGACGGTGGCGGCTCATCTACAGGTACTGTAGATACTGTCGTTCCATTACTATTGCCTTTAGTAGCGTGACTTGGAGGCCAACTTGTTTCGCGATTGGCATATTCTTCTTTACTAAGACTCGTCAGATAGAAATATTCCCCTGTCGTCGAATTCCAATAATGAAGTGTTACCCCTTTATTAATCAGATCAGTTAGCTCATAGGCTTCTCCTTTTCCATCAGCTTTACGCATAACCACTACCTTAGTGGGATTGTTTATATCAGTAACATCATCCCAGTAACCTGTTAAGTGGGCTGGTGAATTTTCCATGCGAGAAAAAGCATCAGCGACATAAGTTTCTGCACGTTTACCTTCACCGTTGTACCACATAACAGGATAATACCAGTTTTCGAGAATGCCCTTATCTATTGCATTAAGACTATTGCCCACAAAACTATTCTGAGTTTTCCACTTGGAGTTAAGTGTTTCTATTCCTACTGCTAAATTGTGTCTCCAATCATTTTTTAATTGGTTATACGCAGCTTGAGATATAGAACCGGTACACGACGATACACCTGTATCGGGTTTAGGTTTAGGTGGACATTTGGTTACTTGCATAATACCAATGCCTTCTCTTCCATCTGGTTCGTGATTTGTAACAACACTTCCATTTCTTATCTGATCCCAACCACTTTCTTTAAACGCAATAGCTTGAATAATCACTGGTGGAATATTATACTCTTTTGCTAAGCACAGTATTTCATCACTGACATTTTGACGGGTGGGGTTTGTGGTTGAAGGTGTTTCATTTTGGGAAGCACAATCATCACTATCAGTAACATCACCACTACCTGCATCACTACCTGCATCACTACCTGCACTATTGTCGTCATCAGCAGGGCGCAAATACTTGAACTTAATGGCATCTATATTTGAACCTGCTGGAATGTCAGAAGCTCGCACATAAGCACCATTTTCAAGCAATACCGACTCAGCCAATATAGCGTGGTCCCATTTGGCAGGAACTCTATGTTGATTTACAACTGTTTTAACCAGTTCATCTCCATTTTCAGAGTAGATAGTATAAGGCACTTTACCGCTGTCCTTATCCCCACGGAACTTGACAGATACTTGATAGTAACCTGTTTTGGCTAATTTAGGACTCCATCTGGCAGCGTGACCATTTTCCGTTGGGTAATACCAATCTCCACCACCATAATAGTACTTCCATTTATCATAGTTGCCATTGACTTTTTGAAGGTGAAAGTGGTGGTGACTATTATTACCACCTGCAAAAGTATTGTGTCCTGTATCAACAATAACAGTATATTCACGTTGTTTTGCGGTTTCATTTGGTGTTAATTGGACTGCATCTCTGAACCAAGCATTTCCATGCTGCCCTTTTTTAAAAAACTCAGAATAACTGAGAGTATTATTTTCATCGTAAGGATCATTAATATAGATCATATCATCATTACGACTAATCGTACCTTTTTCATCAATTCCACGAATGACAATGTAATGTCCCCACTTGCTATTTCCATAAGCATAAACATGTCCAAGCAAGGGGCCATTTCTGAGCGCAGTATAAACCTCATCAACACTATAGAGATTCTTGGTTCTTATTCCCCAAATATTTTGTAGATACTTCTCCATAGCACTGAGAGTCATTCCTGAATAATTACCTGAATAATTGCCACGATAGCTCGCTCCTACGTGATTTGTACCGCCATCATTACCAGTTTTACCTGATGCGAAACTGATGTTTCTATAGCCGATAGCAGGCCCATGATAGGTGTAAGTTTGAGTTCCAGCTTGGTAAACTTCTGGCATGTCTATATGAGAATTAGGAAAATAGAAACGCAGTAACATTGCTACGCTTGTAGGGCCACAGGCAGACTCTCTTATGTGAGTCCAAGCATAGTCATCGCTGACTTGGCTTAAATAAGGAACATCCCAATTGCCATCGTAGGCATTTTCAGCAACATCAGTATTAATAGCGTTGTTGCCAGTATCGGTATTATCATTATCTGTGTCAGTGTCAGTTTCACTACCAACAACTTTAACCGTTATCGGATTTTGGAGAGAACCTGGTGCTTCAATAGCAGGATAAGAACCATCATCTCTTTTTTCTTTGATGTAGAGATCATATTCACCAGGTGATAATTCAACATGACTACTTCCAAAGCTATACTCATAATCATGTCCAGCGGGTAACTGCTGGTTTTTTAATTCAATCTGAAACAGACTCGTCATTACATCCCCTTTGGGATGGAAAGCTGCAAAAAGACTATTGTTAAAATCTTTTGTTCCGTCTCGATTGCTGATCTTGGCGGTTATCTTAAGCCACTTACCTTGAATCACAGGGTTTGGTTCAACTTTGATGCTTGAGTCGAGTTTTAAAGTGGGTGCTTGCTGGAGATAAATGTAACCAACAATTTTACCAATTCCTTTACCTCTGTTTTCAAAGCCTTGAATGGTCTTGTTTTTCTCCTCGCCACCATCCTTGCCACCACCATAGTTACCATTGTTCTTACTGTAAGTACTCACATTGGCTTCAGTAAAGTAGACTTTACCATTGTTAACAGATTCTACATAGGCAACATGTCCAAAAGAATTAGATGAATCCCCAGCAAAGACGGCAATTGAATTGTCTTGAACTTGTCTACCTCTTGGTAAACTTTTAACTAGTTGATACCAATTTTTGCCATGTCTACCACTATTTTGGGTAAATTGGATTGAAACACCCATTTTCCCATAAGCACGTCCCCAGGCATAGGAAGTACATTGTCCACCATATCCCAGCTTATAAAATGGATTTTCGGTAGTACAGTAGTCTTCATGGACACAATTCTTAGCATACACATTGCCTACTGACATAAATGCCATTAACGCAAAAATATATGGGAAAGCACCCAATAATCTTACAACTGGAATTCGCCACCGCCTGTTGAGGAAAAAAATAGGGAACATACCCCATTTTTCACGCCAAGCAGAAGATTTCAGGGAACTAGCCCCCACAGTAGATACCACCGGCACATCCGGCGAAAG
>JAOZMR010000253.1 GCA_029934215.1 Pontiellaceae bacterium
AACCTGATCCAGTTCGTTTCCAATGGTTGGAACTCTTTTCTTTCAATCGGCAATCAGCAATCCTCAATCGGCAATGCCTCCCCCTCGGCTGTTTTCCTCTGACTTCCTCTAGCGTAGCGGTTGTGAAAACCTGATCCAGTTCGTTTCCAAGGGTTGGAACCCATTTCGTTCAATCGGCAATCGGCAATCTTCAATCGGAAATGTCTTAAACCGTTTCCGCTGGGTGTTATTTTTATATACAAAGAGGCTTTTATTAATCAGTGTCATGTGGTTCAATTTGGGTGTAGTGGGCTACGCCCGAGTGTGTTTTTCGTGTTTTTTTAAAATAAAGGAGTGTTGTTATGTGTTTGCAGAAGTGGTTTGTCGGGTTTTTTGTGGGTTTTGTTGCGTTGGGCGGTTGGTCGGAGGTGTCGGTGACGAATCTGGTTGTGGCTCAACGACCAGGAACGAAGCTGGTGGATATCTCGTATGATGTGTCGAACACGGATACGAATCCGGTGACGGTGTCGCTGATTGTGCAAGACGGGGAGTCGGCGGTGGCTTGTCCGAGTGTGACGGGTGATGTCGGCGCGGGTGTGACGTCGGGTTCGGGCAAGAGTATTGTTTGGGACGGCGGAGCGGATGCGAGTGGGCTGTTTTTGGTGAATGCCACGTTTTCTATCGCGGCGGTTTCGGGGGGCGGGATCTCTAGCGGTGACTATTTGGTGGTCGATCTTTCGGGCGGGACGGCGGCGACGAGCTACCCCGTTTCGTATTTAGATGCCGTTCCTTCGGGCGGTTGGTCAGATGCTCATAAAACGACCAAGCTGGTACTTCGTCGTATTCCAGCAGGATCTTTCACGATGGGTTCGCCGAGCGATGAGCTTGGGCGCGATAGCGACGAAACACAACACTCCGTGACGTTGAGTGACGATTTCTATATGGGCGTGTTTGAGCTGACTCAACGGCAGTGGGAGTTGGTGATGGGCGATAAACCGAGCCAATACAAAGCCGACAAATATCCTGTAGAGAGGGTTTCTTATAATGACATTCGTGGGACATCCAACGGAACCGATTGGCCTGCGAACGGAAATGTGGATGCGACTTCTTTTATGGGTAAACTTCGACAACGGACTGGGTTGGCGGAACTGGATCTGCCGACCGAAGCGCAGTGGGAATATGCCTGCCGTGCCGGAACCATTCGCGCTTATAATGACCAGACGAAGAATGATGGCGAGGGATCGGACTGCTTAACGTCGGGATCGGGGACAGATGCGAACTTGGAGCCGTTGGGTGTGTACTATATGAACGATCCAGGACACGAGGCGAATGTCGGAACCAAGCAGGCGAATGCGTGGGGTTTGTACGACATGCACGGGAATGTTTGGGAATGGTGTTTGGATTGGTATGGCACGTATCCGGAGACGGTGACTGATCCGACAGGTGCTACAAGTGGTTCGTACCGCGTGAGACGCGGCGGCGGCTGGAACAGCCACGCCCGGGATTGCCGCTCGGCGATTCGCGGCTACTCCAGCCCGGGCAGCCACTACTTCAGCATCGGTTTTCGGGTCTGCTCCGCTCCCCTAGTTATAGAGTGACATCCTCTGTTCTTTTGAGCAGGCGTAGGGTTCTATGGAGCCCCGGCGGAGCGGGGCGGAAAAGAACCCGTAGCCCGGGGGTGCAGGGGGCTTGCCCCCGCCGATTTTTTTTGAAATGAGGAAAATATGCAGATCAAAACATTTAGTGTGTCGGTTCACGACGATGGCTCGCAGAGCGAGGCGATGAACCGTTTTATGCGTGGGCACCAGGTGTTGCAGGTCCATCGCGAGTTTGTCGCGAATGGTGCATCGAGCGCGAGCTGGTGCTTTTGTGTGGAGTACGAAGAGGGGGCGGTGCCCGTGCGGACTGGGGGTCTGAAAAAGCGGGTTGACTATAAGGAAGTTTTGGACGAGAAAGACTTTGCTGTGTTTGCGCGTTTGCGCACTGCTAGAAAACGAATTTCTGATGAAGATCAAGTCCCTGCGTTTGCCATTTGTACGGATGAGCAGTTGGCTGGGTTTGTTCGCGGAGGCGATTTGACCCATGCGGGGATGAAAAAGGCAAAAGGGTTTGGGGAGAAAAAGGTGGAAAAATATGCGGCGCGTTTGCTGATGGAAACGCCGGAGGGTGCCGCATGAAACGAGCTGGGAATTTATACGCAAAAATTTGTGAGCCGGATAATTTGAGGCGAGCCTTTTTGAAGGCACGCCAAGGGAAACAGCGCAAGCCAGATGTGGTGGAGTTTTCGAACCAGTTGCATGTTCATTTGCTGGAGATTCGCGCTCAATTGCTTGACGAGAGCATTACGTTTGGTCCGTACAATCATTTTATAGTCCACGAGCCGAAGGAGCGTGTCATTTGTGTGGCTCCATTTGTGGATCGAGTGGTACACCATGCCATTTTGAATGTGTGCGAGCCGTGTTTTGAGGCGTATCAAATCTCGGATAGTTATGCCTGCCGTAAGGGGAAGGGGAGCTATGCCGCTCTTGACCGAGCCAAGGGATATTCGATGCGTTATCGGTGGTATTTGAAGCTGGATGTCCGGAAATATTTCGATTCTATTTCGCACCGTTGCTTGATCCCGCTTTTGCGGCGGCGGTTTAAGGAGAAACAGTTGCAGGCACTGCTGGAGCGCATTGTTGAGAGCCACGGAAGCGCAAAAAGTGGGTGTGGGTTGCCGATCGGGAATCTGACGAGTCAGTTTTTTGCTAATCACTATCTTGCGGTGGCGGATCATTTTGTGAAAGAGACGCTGCGTTGTCGGGCGTATGTTCGCTATATGGACGATATGGTTCTTTGGGGGGACGATCGGGACGGGTTGATTCAAAAAGCCAAGCGGTTGACCGAATTTGTGGGAACGCAATTGGATTTGACGTTGCGCCCTTGGTGTATGAACCGTTCCTCTGAGGGGCTTCCGTTTTTGGGCTATATGGTGCATGAGGGAAGCTTGTTTTTGTCGCGTCGGGCAAATGATCGCTATCGCGTGAAGTTGAAGCAGGCGTCTATGGGGTTGGCCTCTGGTGTTTTAAGTGAAGATGGTTTTGAGGCACATGTGCAGTCTCTTTTAGCTTTTCGGTCTCATGCAAAGGGAGCATGGGGTGCAGAGAATTTGGTATCGTTCAGCGGGTTCGAACCGCGTGAAACGCGGCGGCAGCTGGAACAACAACGCCCAGAATTGCCGCTCGGCGAATCGCAACAACAACAACCCGAGCAACCACAACAACAACATCGGTTTTCGGGTCTGCTCCGCTCCCCTAGCTCAAAAGAACAGACGGATGTCACTCATGAACCGAACGGTGCCTGCATTCCTTTCAGAAGGGATGGCGGTAGCGACCTTGGTAGTTCGTATGGAGTACGAGTGAAGAGGTCGCTAGGTGGAGGCGTGAGATGGGTGAAGAAAAAGAAGATAGAGCTGCGTGGTTTTATGGATGCGGCAAATCGGTTTTGTGAATGGGAGAGCTGTTTTGATTCTGCGGGAGCGAAGCGATACATGGTTTTTGTATCCCAAAAGAGTGACGAATGGAACGGTTCCTTGGCACGAGTCTGCACGAATGGGACAGGTGGAGAGTTTTTAAAAAGGATATAGATATGTGTAGGATTAACCCAAGAATCGATTTTGCGTTTAAGAAACTGTTTGGCAGTGAGAGCAATAAGGATTTGCTAATTTCTTTAGTGAATTCGATTGTTCCAGAAGAAGACCAGGTTCGAGACCTGAAGATGAAAAACCCCTACAATTTTGCAGATTATCAAGCGGGGAAGATGTCCATTCTCGACATCAAGGCAGAGGGCATGAATGGGACCTTGTTTAATATCGAGATGCAAGTTGGGGACGATTGTCACTTCGATAAACGATCTCTCTATTATTGGGCACGGCTGATTACGG
>JAOZMR010000254.1 GCA_029934215.1 Pontiellaceae bacterium
TTCATGAACCATTCTCTTCGTTCATTATTTTTGAATACAAAAATTATTTATCGCTACGCTTTCAGCGCTGGGCAAACCCGCTCCTGCCCGCTCCAAACCTCGTCCCATTATTGCCGCTCCCTTTGGGGAATACAAAAAAACACGTTCGGAACACCTCAGGTCTGTCGAAACTCTCCATTTCGGGTCAAACATGAAGGATTTTTCACAACCGCTATCGCCAGAAGGGAGGGCATTTTTGATTGAAGATTGCCGAATGTAAAAAAGATGTTGCAGAATGATTGACGGCAGACCTGAGGTATTCCGTCAATCACTCTGTCGAAACTCCTTACCGACACTTGATTCGTCTTTTTTCGTTCCATGCGCTCTTTCGTGGCAAATTCCCCTTAACCTCCCACCCATTAGTCCTAACCCCAGAGAGCCATCTGGGATGCGACTGGCTTCTTTTTTCGCACGGTTCGTTTTGCAATTTTTGGCGACCCCTCGGCTTCGAACTCGCCGTCTTCCAGGTTCCTTAGGATTTCGTTGGCTCGGTTTAGGACTTGATCTGGAAGTCCTGCGAGACGAGCAACGTGTATGCCGTAGCTTTTATCCGCCGAACCCGGAACGATTTTGCGCAAGAATGTGATCTGATCGCCGCGTTCCTTCACTAATACATTCGCGTTTTGTACGCCAGGCATCGTTCGGCTTAGATCCGTGAGCTCGTGATAATGGGTGGCAAACAGCGTTTTCGCACGTACAGCGGGGTTCGTGCAGAGGAATTCGGCGACAGACCACGCAATGGATATTCCATCAAAAGTACTTGTCCCACGTCCAATCTCATCGAGCACAATCAGGCTTTTAGGCGTGGCGTTGTTCAAAATATTTGCTGTTTCCTGCATCTCGACCATAAAGGTGGAGCGACCCCGAGCGAGATCATCGCTGGCCCCGACACGGGTGAAGACGCGGTCGACCAGTCCAATTTTCGCCTCGCTAGCCGGAACGAACGAGCCAATATGCGCCATGATTGCAATCAACGCAACCTGCCGAATATATGTCGACTTCCCCGCCATATTTGGGCCCGTAATAATCACCAACTGATGGTCCTTACAATTGAGCGTTGTATCGTTCGGCACAAAACGCTCGGCGTCTGGCATTTGCTCAACAACAGTGTGGCGCCCATCACGAATTTCGAGCTCGTCGCCGTCGCTCATAAGCGGGCGCACATAGCGCTGGGTGAGTGCGTCCTCGGCGAAAGTTGCGAGCACATCGATTTGCGCGACGGCGCGTGCATTCCGCTGGATTGTATCGATTTCTTTCACAACCTCTTCGCGCAGTTGAATAAACAGCTCCAGTTCTAGCGCAACCGCGCGCTCCTGCGCTCCGAGAATTTTATTTTCATACTCCTTAAGCTCAGGCGTAATATACCGCTCCGCATTGGTCATCGTCTGCTTGCGGATATATTCCTCCGGAACCAGCGAAAGATTTGACTTTGTCACCTCGATGAAATAACCGAACACCTTATTGTAGCGGATCTTCAGCGATTTAATCCCGGTTCGCGCCTGCTCAGCCGCCTGAAACTCCGCCAACCACTGCTTCCCCTTCGCCCCTGCATTACGCAGATCATCGAGCTCGGGCGAAAAACCCTTGCGGATCATCCCGCCCTCCTTAATCGAAACAGCAGGCTCCTCATCGATCGCTTCATCAATACATTTTCCAAGGTCGGGAAGAAGCGTGATCGATTTTTCCAACGTTTGGAACGCATCTTTTTTAAGCAGCAAATCTTTGAGTTTCGGCAATTGATCGAGCGATTCGCCGACAGAACGGAGGTCGCGTGCATTACCATTTCCAGACCCTAGGCGCGAAATAATTCGTTCGAGGTCGCGCATATCCCCAAGCGTATTCCGAACCTCGGAAAGAAGAGGGCGCTGCTGAGTGAATGCCTCGACGGCATCATGCCGAGCCTGGATGGCCGAGAGCTCGCGCAACGGGCGAACAATCCAATCGCGCAACATTCGTGCGCCCATCGCCGTACAAGTCGAATCGAGCACATTCAACAACGTTGCCTTCGGTCCCTGACGCGCTGGATTTAGAGGGGCAATCAGCTCAAGATTCATCACCGTTGTTTCATCGAGCAGAACATAATCTTCGGGATTTTTCACCTGAATACGGCGAACATGCGCGAGATTTTGGCGGAGCTCCGTACTCACATAATAAAGCACCGCGCCTGCGGCACGCAGACCCAGCGGGCTATTCTCGCATCCGAAACCCTTGAGCGAATGTATCTTAAAATGACGCAACAAAACATCCGTAGCGCTATCGGCATCAAACGTCCAATCCTCACAAACTGTTTTAAGCGTATTTCCAAGGATTGGATCAATCAGATCGTCCTCCACCGACACCTCCGGAACAATGCACTCCTGCGGCGTATAACGTGCGAGATTATTAGAAAGAGCCTCCGCGCTAGAAGACTCCTCGATCCAAAACGTCCCCGTAGACAAATCCAGCATCGCAAGCCCAAAATGGCTCCCGGCTCGGATAAGACCCGCAAGATAATTATTACGGCTTCGATCGAGAGAACCCTCATTCAAAACAGTACCCGGCGTAACCACGCGAGTGATCTCACGCTTCACAATCCCCTTAGCCGCCGAAGGATCCTCCACCTGTTCGCAAATCGCAACCTTTTTACCCGCATCAATCAACTGAGAAATATAGCCCTCCGCAGAATGATACGGGAAACCACACATAGGCGTTTCATGCCGTTTCGTCAGCGTAATATCAAGAATCCGCGCGGCATCTTGAGCATCGCCCAAAAACATCTCATAAAAATCCCCAAGGCGAAAAAAGAGAATTGTATCCTCTGGAAGATCCCGCCGGATTCGTCTGTACTGCTCCATCATTGGTGTTGTTTTTTTCGCCATAGACGAGAGAAACTACCAGAGGCAGATTCCAATGTCTGGAACTTTTCCTAGATTTTTGAACATATAATATTGAAACAAAAGAAAACTGACGTAATTTCATGGTTTTCAACATAAAAGGAGGGCGCGATGCCAGCAGGATTAAGTGACGGTTTTTCGGATGAAGAGTGGACGCAAAACAACGAAGCGACAATAGCACTACTCAAAGAACGCGGCGCGATTGTGCCCGACAGCTTCAAAAGCACAGGGAAACCACAAATCAGCTACCACAGCTGTTGTGACGACGAATTCAATCTCGACGACTTCCGAGGTCGTCTAATATTCAAAGAAGGCGCTCAGCTTGACAACTCCCCATACTCACCCTTTCCACACGGACCATGCCGGCTAACGATATTAAAAACCGCGCCAGGAAAAGTGGGTCGAATAGAAATTGGGGAAGGCACCACCCTAGGCGGAACATCCATTGTAAGTTACGAAAGCGTAAAAATTGGCAAAAACGTACTCTTTGGGCCTGAAGTCGTTATACTCGACGGGGACGGTCATCCCGCCGACCGACGCTTACCCGACAACGCAGAAAACAAAGCAAAATGCGTTGCACCGATTGAGATTGGCGACCACGCATGGATCGGGCTAGGCGCAACGATCCTGAAAGGCGTCACCATAGGACATCACGCAGTCGTAGCAACACAAGCCGTAGTCGTAAAAGACGTTCCTCCGCACGGCATAGTCGGAGGAAACCCGGCCAAACTACTCAAAACATTCGAAGACAAAACAACGGCCAAATAACATGCAGGGCATTGCCGATTGAAGATTGCCGATTGCCGATTGAAAGAGACGTGTTCCAACCCTTGGAAAAATTTTAACCACGAAAAAACGCAGAGAACGCAAAGAATAAAGGTGTTGAGTCCGTCTTTTTTTGCGCTCTCTGCGTTCTCTCGCGGTTAATAAATCTCCATGTATTTGTAGCTTTCAGGTCG
>JAOZMR010000255.1 GCA_029934215.1 Pontiellaceae bacterium
GGAATTGTATTGTTTTTGTTGTATAAGCATCTGGGTAATCCCCAGATGGAGAAATAACGGAATAGAGTTTTTCGTCAAGCTCAGTTCACCCAAGAAACGAGGCTGGAAGCGCTCGTCTACGTTTCATGAAAAATCTTCTATTTTCCAAGGTTCGGAACTCTCCCCTCGGCTGTTCCTCTGACTTCCTCTCGCGGAGAGGAGAGGAATGTTGAATATCGAACAGCCGGAACGAAGTGGAGACAGGCTTGAGCAATGCGAAAGCAATGACCAACGGGAATGGCAACGAATATCGAATATCGAAGTAGGGAGAGGGTTTGGGCGAAAGGAATAGAAGTGTAAAAAAATCGGCAATCGGCCCTTGAAGCGAAGCGGAAAGATAATTTTCTGAAAGAAAATAACGACCCAAGGGAGTGGTTCATCTTCAATCGGCAATGCCCCATGGTGGATGAATCCGTAAACAAAATGTCTCGCGCTTTGTTTGCGGATTTGCAATATTGAAGTTGCTGTATCCGCAATGATTGTCGTTTTGTTTTTGTGTGCGGATTTGAAAAGGAGATCTATGTTTGTTGGAAGAACAGAGGAGTTGAGTGCGCTCGAAGGTGCGTATGCATCACAAAAAAACGAGCTGGTGGTGCTGTACGGTCGGCGGCGCATAGGAAAGAGTTGCTTGATTTCGGAGTTTTTGAAAGATAAGCCAGATTCGTTTCTTTTCGAGGCGGTCGAAGGGGCGCAAACTCGTGAACAAATCGCGCACTTTACCGAGACTCTCAAAAAACAAATTCGCGATCCCTTGCTTTTGGATGTGAAGTTCTCATCATGGGAAAACGTTTTTTCGTATATAACGGAACGAGTTGTTAAAAGTCCGTCGCGAAAAGGGAAAATCGTTCTTTTTATGGATGAATTGCCATGGATGGCAGCAGGGCGCGGGCGTTTAGTGAGTCTCTTGAAATACTATTGGGATAATCATTGGAAAGATCAAGGGGTGATGCTTGTTCTTTGTGGGTCTGTTGCTTCATTTATGGTGAAGCGAGTTTTGAAGTCGAAGGCGTTGTATGGTCGTATTACGCTGGAGATTCTTCTGCGCGGGTTGAATCCTGATGAGGTTGCTCTTTTGTTTCAGGGTAAGCGATCTCAAGAGGAGGTGTTGAAATATCAGTTAATCTTTGGTGGGGTTCCGAAGTATCTTGAGGAGATCGATTTGAATCGATCGTTTAACCAAAACATGAATCGCCTATGTTTTTCAAGAACATCCCCTATGTGCCGAGAAATGGATCGTATTTTTTATAGTCAGTTTAAGGAGTCGCGGATTTATATGAAAATCGTCGAGTTGTTGAACGGTCGGATTTGTACGATGGAGGAGATCAGCTCTACGTTGTCGATTGCATCAGGTGGTGGGCTGAAGCTTTATCTGACCAATTTGGAGGATGCCGAAATGATTCGCTCATTCGTTCCTTTCGGTCGGTCGAACACATCGAAACTTCGAAAATATACACTGATGGACGAGTTTGCTCTTTTCTTTTTCAAGTATATGCAGCCTTGTTTGCTGATGCTTACAGAAACCTCTTCTCCGCGTATGTTTGAGACGATGGTGAACGATGGGTTCGAATCTTGGCTTGGATTTTCTTTTGAACGGTTTTGTGTGAAACGTGCGGGATATTTGGCTAAGCGAATGGGGTTCGCTGATGTGGTTCTTGCCGCTGCTCCTTATTTTGAAAGAGGCGATCTGGCGTTTCAGATCGATTTGCTTTACAAGCGATCTGACAAGGTGATTACTCTATGTGAAATTAAGCACAGAAATGCACCGATTACTACGAAGATTATTCCAGAAATGGAACGGAAGTGTTCTCTATTTCGTATGCCGCGAGGCTTTAGTTTGGAAACTGCGTTGATTAGTTTGTATGGGCCGGATACTGCGTTGCGGGATGCGGGCTATTTTAATCATTTTCTTGTTTTAGATGATGTTTTAGGTGTGTAGGGCTGGTGAATGTCTATTCATTCGAATGGAGACTGACATTTGATGGTTGTTTTTACAAGGCTAAGTGCGTTTCTCGAATGAGGGGATTTCCATTCGTGGAGAAACCGAGTGCAACTCGGTTTTACGTGGAACCGAGTTGCACTCGGTTGTGATGCGAAAAATCATCAAACCCATTCTGTTATTTGTTTGGAGTTGGTGACAATGGCGGGGGTGCGTTCTTCGTTGTGGTCGCCATCGCAAACGAGAATCCGTTTGGCGCAGGGTTGTATGTGTTTGTGGAAATAGGTGATGCCTTTGAAAAAGTCGTTATTTACTGTGGCGGCCGATTTGATTTCGATTGGAATAATCTCGTTCGCTTGGTGAAAGAGGAGATCCACTTCATGACCTTTTGCGTCGCGGAAGAAGGACAGGTTTGGGCGTTTTCCGCAGTTTAATCGGTGTTTCATCACTTCGCCGATCACGAGGTTCTCAAAAAGTGCTCCACGTAACGGGTGGGTTTCGATTTGTTGGGCGTTTTCAATCCCTAGGAGGTTAGCGACCAGTCCGGTGTCGTAGAAATATAGTTTGGGAGATTTGATCAGTCGCTTGCTGATGTTTGCGAAGTAGGGTGGGAGCCGGAAGAGGATGTAGCTGCTTTCCAGTAAAGAAATCCAGTCCTGTGCGGTTTTGTGATTTATCCCTGTGTCTTCTGCCAGTCCAGATGCGTTTAGAATTCGCCCTGTCCGCCCTGCGCAAAGCTTTATGAATTTTTGAAAAAGCCCGAGGTTCTGGATTTGGGATAGTTGTCTCAGATCTTTTTCAATGTAGGTCGTGATGTAATCGGACAGCCCTATCGTCGGGCTGATTGCTTGATCATAGAGCCGAGGATAAAAACCTCGGAAAATTAGTTCGTCCGTTTGGGTGGAGAAATCAGGGTAATTTCCCTCGATTTCCGGTAGGGAAAAGGGAAGTAGTGTAATGATGGCGGTTCTTCCTGCGAGCGACTGGGCGACTTTTCCCATCAGGCTGAACTGGCGACTGCCTGTTAGAACGAAAAGACTGTTCTGTTTTTTCTCATCGACCGCCACTTGAATGTAGGATGTTAGTTCTGGGACGTTCTGAATTTCATCGATAATGGCGCCGTGTTCATGTTTTTTCATGAAGGCAACCGGACCCTCGGTTGCGAATAGGCGGGTTTCTGGGTGTTCTAAATTCACGTAAGGAAGGTCTGGAAAGCAGTGTTTTGCTAATGTCGTTTTTCCGCTTTGACGCGGCCCCGTGATTGTGACCACTGGATAGACCGAAAGCACTCTTTTACATGCGCCTCTATTGCTCTGTTAATCATGGGTGAAAAATGGGGGTGCAAATTGGTGTTGCCAACAGCAATCTGCACCCCTTGGTGTTGCGCTCCATGAAAAAATGGGCGGTTCGCCTGATTGCTTTTTTCCCTCATTGCCTCCAGCCGCTTAACCGGATCTGTTAAACAGTCCTCATACAAAACGCCCATTTCAAAGATTTGCCTCGCAAGTTGAACGAGCCAGTTCAGGTCAATCCACCCTGCCTCGAACCACTCATTTCGAAACATTCCAACCGAGGAGATTTTTAGCCGCCTGAAAGCGAAGCGATAAATAATTTTTGTATTCAAAAATAGTGACCATCGGGAACGGTTCAAAAGGCGCAAAAAGCGCAAAAGGCATCCATTTACCTAAGGCTTAAATTCTTACTCTTCGTCTGCTTTTGCTCTCCTTAAAACCAATCTTTAGTCCGTTTTTTGCGCCTTTTTGCGGCACCCACTCGTTTTTTTCTTTTATAACTTCAATGCCAAAACGCCCATTTTAGATGTTTGCCTCGCAAGTTGAATGACGCCACTTTAAATAAAAATGTCCAAACATCGGG
>JAOZMR010000256.1:0-415 GCA_029934215.1 Pontiellaceae bacterium
TTCTTGTACAATCCTGTTATTCCACACGACTAAAGTTTGTCAAACTCCTCTCACTGCTTGCTTGTGAGACTCACTTGAAATAATTACCTAGTGAACAAAAGATGGCACATAAGGACTTAGGTTCTACCTTTACACCGTGGTAATGTCTCTTGCGAAACCGATTCCTATCATATTTGTACGGCGTTAAAATATGAATCTTCTTACCAAACATAGGTTCTTTCTTAGCATTCCCTATTCTCAATGACGATGTTTTCGTATCACGGTAATTTCTCTCGTAACCATATCCATTTACCTAGCAAGTCTTAGCACGGCTAATCGTACTTTTCTCACGTTACACCCCGCTTTACCAGAAGGTTGACAACCCACCAATAGGGGTATTAGCTAAATTATAGGTCATTTAGAAAAGCTCGTTTGG
>JAOZMR010000256.1:433-1503 GCA_029934215.1 Pontiellaceae bacterium
TAAATCAATGCTCTAGGCCAAACGGGTCGCACCACCGTTCTTGAGCCGCCGATAAGTCGGCTCCAAGACCAAGTTAGAATTAATTTTACTCTGACCCCAATTATTACTCATCTTTTTTAGTACTTGATTGAATTACTAAAATAAATATAAAGTGGAATAAAAGTATGGTGAAAACTGCGAAAAACATATGACAGATTTAACAGCCAAGGTCTGTCCCCTATTTTTTGGAGTATAAGTGCTAAAATCCAAGTATATAAAGATATTTAGCGATAGTATATTCGTTTAACAATTCTTTTTTAATCTTGTCTTTTAAGTTATAAAAAAGAACTGTTTCTTCAGGAATAACATTCATCTTTTCGTGGGAATGAAGAAAAGTAAATCCTTCCATACTGTAGCTTCTGCTTCTAGAACGCAATTCATCTGGCCATCCATTATAAACAACCATGCTGGGAATTGATTCATAATACAAATAATAATTGTCCTTAAAATCATCCAGTTGTTCGTCCATTGTTGCAAGTGAGGCTCTTGTTATATTCAATGAATCAAGATTGTTCTGGATAAAGTCATCAAGCCCTTTTGCAGTGATTAAGGAATCTTCAGCTTTAGCTAGTTGCCATGCTTCAGTAAGAAATGGTTTTATCTGGTTCATGTTTTCATCTGAAAGCATGTAAACCAAGTCAATTTTGTGTCTTGTGCCAATATGTTCGTATTCAACGGACCGTTCATTGCGACTAATTTCAAAAAAGTCCTTGGCAAATGGTTCAGGAAGTACCGTTTGACTTTTTCCAATAGCTTCAATTTCGTTTTTATCCATTGTAACATTCACTTTTACAGGTACATATAAATGCCAAAAAGCACCCATTGTATATCCTCCGTAGTTTTATTGTTTCCACTCGTTAGTGTAATGCTGTTAATAATTATAAGGATTTATTCAAGTAGTTGAGGAGCAACGTCTATGCCTTTGCATTCAAGAATATTGTTTGTTGGCACACCGAAGAAATAGGGAGCAGACCTACTAACACCATTCTTGAGCGGCTGAAAGTCCGCCTCCAAGATAAAGTTAGATAAGG
>JAOZMR010000256.1:1513-3822 GCA_029934215.1 Pontiellaceae bacterium
GCTATCGCTTATGCACCCTACCAAATTAATTAAACATATACGGCTTACGAGTTAGATCGGCTCCAAAACCAAGTTAGAATAATTTT
This sequence comes from Pontiellaceae bacterium, assembly GCA_029934215.1. GTDB lineage: Bacteria > Verrucomicrobiota > Kiritimatiellia > Kiritimatiellales > Tichowtungiaceae > Tichowtungia. The sequence goes on from JAOZMR010000256.1 coordinate 1,600, forward strand.
ACTCTGACCCCAATTATTACGGCTTACGAGTTACCCACCCTACGCTCGCTGTGCAGCTAATTGTTATTCCAATATTCGCTACTCATTTTCTGATAATCTCGTTGCTCTTTAAATTTCTGAAAATCATCATTGCCAACTGATGGAAACTCAGTTTTGATTTCAGTTGATAAGGTCGAAATAATTCTTTCGCCAAGAATATTTGAATATTTACCCTTTAATGCTTTTTCATACCATTCCACAAGTTCATCAATGGTAATTATTGCTTGTATTCGAGAACGCCACCCAATTTGAGTTAATAGAGAATTAATTATACTTTCTTCAGAATCTTTACATACAATAATGATTTTATCTGATGTTACTGATGTAACCACATTTTCTGCTAATTCTTCATCCAGTGATAAATGCTTAATTTGTACTACTGACCCAAAATTAGCATACATATCCAAACCTCTATCAGCGGCATTCGTTACACCAACTCTATTAAAATGCGCATCAAGCGTTTTTCTATTATTTTTAGAATTTAAATTTAAAACTTTTTCTGCAAAGGAAGAAAATTCCTTTAGTATATTGAGGTTTTCATTATTGTAATAAATGTCAACCTTAACATCTATTGCTGTAGTAAGGACTTCAAACAACGAGTACACGACAATTTCAAAAATCTTATCAAGACTTCGCTTTAACCCAGGTTGCTCCCAGAATTGACCAAGAAACTCTTTAATATCAAAGGTGTCCTTATTACTTTTTAAACAATAATTAAGAGCACTTTCAAGCTGAAGGTGCTTATCTTCAAATGCTTTGTAAATATACGCTTCAACTACACCACTTTTCTGATTTTCATTTCCTAATATTTTAAGAACATGAGGTGGAATAGCATTTTCTTCAAATAAATTGTCTTGGAATTTTGCACTTGATGTGCTTATTCGACCCAAAAACTGCATGCAAATAATATCACGCCATTTTTTAGATGGATTTCTATAGGTTTCCAAATCAGATAGCTTTATATTTAACTGTGGATTGGTTCTATGATGATAAAGAATTTCAGCAATTTGAATTGGTTTATAAAGATGAACTCTTGATTTTTTTATAATCGAATCAAGTGCTTTTTTTGCATTATCTACATTAACTGACATTCTGGCTGAACCCATATTTCTAATTGTTTTAATGATGGTATTGTTTGTTTTTTATTTGAAATACTTTTTAACATTTCTCCAGCAACAGCCTTGATGACAGGAACTGCTACGCTATTACCGACCTGTTTTCTTATTTGTGTGTAAGGTACTACTATTTTAAAGCTATCAGGAAACCCTTGTAATCTAAGTAATTCTCTTGGGGTTGGTCTTCTAATACCGTTGACGACCAAGTAGTTATATGATGCGCCTGCCCTTAATGCACATGAATATTCAAGGGCAGATATGTTGCCACTTTTATTTTCGTGCCAAATCGAAGGAATGGGGTAATTTGGCTTCACTTTTTCAAACCTTTTTTTTCTAATTTCTTCTGAAACAAAATATTGTTGCTCTATTCTTTCATCATCTTCCAGTACGTCCGCCAAGTCAGGTTTTATCCCAGTTGGTTTAGGAAATGAAAACTGAATATTATCTTTAAACCCTACGATGATAGTTCGTTCCCTTTTTTGTGGCACACCAAAACCAAGCGAATTTAGAATAGTGTGATGCACAAAATAACCTAAGTCTTCCAAATGCTGGGTTATTATTTTAAAAGTTCTTCCCTTGTCATGTGAATTTAGATTTTTTACATTTTCTAACATAAACGCATAAGGACTCTTAATTCTTAATATTTCTTCAATATTAAAAAAAAGCGTTCCTCTCGTGTCAGAAAATCCTTTTTGGTTTCCACATATACTAAAAGCCTGACAAGGAAATCCTCCTAACAATATGTCATGTTCAGGAATTTCATCTGGATTTATTTTGGTAATATCACCTGTAGGTCTTTCATAAAAATTTGCTTCATAAGTATCTTGAGCAAAACTATCCCACTCAGACGAAAAAACGCATTCACCACCATAATACTCAAACCCAAGTCTAATCCCACCTATACCAGCAAATAGATCAATAAATTTAAACTTCATCATTTTATATTCCAATTTATTCCCATCTGCGATTAGTTCTTTTACCTATAACACCGTTCTTGATCCGCCGATAGGTCGGATCCAAGACCAAGTTAGAATTAATTTTACCTGATTTCCAATTATTATGGTGCTAT
>JAOZMR010000257.1 GCA_029934215.1 Pontiellaceae bacterium
TGGTGATAGGATTGCTGATGGTGTGACTATTACTGCTGCGGAACGGCAGAAGTTGGTGGATTTGGGAACTGGTGGGGTTGGTAGTGAGCCAACTTTTAAGAATGTTGTTGTTGAGGAGCAGTTGAATGTTAAGAAGCACCTTAAAGTGGGTGAAAATTCTATTCATTTGACTAGTGGCGGTGGTGCTCCAGCCAATGAGATTTATACCAGTGGTGATGCACTGTCCATACAGCGACGTGATAACAATGGTCAAAGTCAAAATGTGGGTATTGGTTTAGATAATCTAAGTAGTTCAGGTAAAAACAAGCTACCAAAAGCTAAATTGAAAGTTAAAGGTGTTCTCAAATTGTCTCCAGTACCTGACACTGAACTTGATTTTGAAATTTCTGATAGCAATGGGTTTAAAGGAATCTGGGCATTTTACAATGAAACTGCAAATGAAGGTGAAATATCTTCTGTAAATTTGTCTTACCCTCCTAGAAGTTACTCTCCATTAATCATTAATGGCGATAATGTCATTATCAATCAAGCTCAACTTGATAATAGCGGAAATGTTGATAAAAATAAACTTCAGCCCGGTACTGTTAGCATTGGTTATGGACAGGACAAGTTAGAATCTGATGACTCATACCAGCCAGGTGAAAAACATAAAAGTCCTCCATTCGGATTAGTTGTAAAAGGCAAAGTTGGAATCGGAACTTCAAAACCTCAGCATGAGTTACATCTGGATATTGAAAACGCTAAGATTGCTTTTGGTGATAACAATACCTTTGAACGTGCAAACCAATATGGAGCTGCTAATGTCTTAGTTGGTGAGTATGATGATGAAGGTGTTGATTCAGACAAATTGCAACTTCACGGAAAAAAGGGAATTTATTTCACTACTGGGAATTATCAGGGTGGCTACAAGCGTGTAGCAATGCAAATTCTTAGTAATGGTGATATCTGCATTGGAAAATGTAATTAGTGCTAATTATGGTTTAACTTACTTTCGCAGTATCGCAAAAAAAATATGTACCACGAAACAAATGTAAACTATTGATTCATAGTTGCTCATAAGTTTTTATATGTTTTTGCGGTATTGCCTACTGACGTTCTTAACGAAGGAGGCTTGTAACGATGAGATTACATCTCAAAAAATGTATTCCTACAACGTGGAACCTAAACGTGGAGTATCCACCACAAACGCAATGGCGAAATTATCTTACCACGTGGACTATGGTAGGATTATTCGTTGTATTTTCATTGGGTGGATTTTTACCCATTGTCGAAGTACAAGCAAAAGATGAAAATGTTGCAAAATCACTAGATAACGCTTTGTTTTTACATATTTTATCAAAAGACAATCAACTTTCTGAACAACAAGCAGGACTCCTAAATAATTTGAAGTCCATGGCAACAACAGAAGAAATTAACACTGTTCAAGTAAAGTTTGATGTACTCTCAAATGTTAATAAGATTAACTTTAACGTTGCTGCTAACAAAAACATCTATCTAACTACTGATAGAATCGAAAAACGAGCGGATGGAAATTATAGTTGGTTTGGGACGGAACATGCTACCCAAAGCTCTGTTATCTTGGTTGTGCAAAATAATGAGATGGTTGGCACAATTCGATCAAATAAGCATCTGTATCAGATTAGGCCTCTTGGTGGTGGTTTGCATGTGATTATTCTGGTAGATGAAAGTGCATTTCCAGATGACCATCCACCTGGATTTCGCGAAATGGAAAAATCAACAACAAAATCAACAATAAAACCACCTCCAAATAAGGTTGAACCTAAATCAAAAAGTGATGTCCTAAATGATGATGGTTCTATCATTAAAGTGCTTGTTGCATATACGCCTGTTGCTAAGTCGCAAGTGGGCAATATTAATGCTCTTATTCAACTTGCTATTGACGAAACAAATCAGTCTTACGTCAACAGCAAGGTGAATACCCATTTACAGTTAGTTTATTCTTACGAAACGAATTACCAAGAATCTTCTGATATATCAACTGATTTAGCACGTTTCAAAAATAAGGGGGACTCATACATGGATGAGGTTCATTCTTACCGTGATTGTTACGTAGCGGATATTGCAATTTTAATCACAGGTGAAGGTCAATATTGTGGTAAGGCATCTGATATAATGGCGGATGAATCTACTGCTTTCGCACTTGTAGCTCAGAATTGTGCTACCGGTTACTATTCATTTGGGCACGAAATTGGACATCTCCAAGGAGCAGAACATAACCCAGAGGCTCCAAATGGTAGTTATTTTGCGTATGGACATGGTTACTATTATGAGTCTGATTATTGGCGAACTATTATGTCTTACAATTGTTCAGCAGGGTGTACACGACTTCCATTTTGGTCAAACCCAAATGTGACTAATAATGAAATACCAATGGGGAGTCTATTTACACATCATAATGCTCGCGTACTAAACGAAACTGCTTATACAGTAGCAAATTTCAGAAACTCTTCTGGGAACAATTGTTGGCAATGGAAATGGGGCAATCAAGATAATCTTGGACAAATTGCACTGTGGAATATGAACAGCAGTGATAAGTATCTTGCTGGGGATTTTGACAATGATGATCAAGACGAAGTCCTTGCCATTGCTACTAACGGATGGGCGCATGTTATGGAATACAGCAATGGTTCATGGCAATGGCGATGGGGCAATGATGGTGTTGGTAAGATTGCACTTTGGAATATGAACAGTACTGATAGGTATTTTGCAGGGGACTTTGATAATGATGGTCAAGACGAAGCACTAGCTATTGCTACCAATGGATGGACCCATGTGATGGAATATAACAGTAATTCATGGCAATGGCGATGGGGTAACAACGGTGTTGGCAAGATTGCACTTTGGAATATGAAAAGCACTGATAGATATTTTGCAGGGGATTTTGACAATGATGGTCAAGACGAGGTACTTGCTATTGCTACTAATGGATGGGCCCATGTAATGGAATACAACGGTGGTTCATGGCAATGGCAATGGGGTAACAACGGTGTCGGCAAAATTGCACTTTGGAACATGAAAAGCACTGATAGGTATTTTGCAGGGGACTTTGACAATGATGGTCAAGACGAAATACTTGCCATTGCTACTAATGGATGGGCTCACGTCATGGAATACAACAATGGTTCATGGCAATGGCGATGGGGTAATGACGGTGTTGGGAAGATTGCACTGTGGAATATGAATGGCAGTGACAAGTATATTGTCGGAGATTTTGATAATGATGGTCAAGACGAAGTACTCGCTATTGCTACTAATGGATGGGCCCATGTGATGGAATATAACGATGATTTATGGCAATGGCTATGGGGTAATAGTGGCATTGGTAAGATTGCACTTTGGAATATGAATTCTGTAGATAGGTATATTGCGAGCAATTTTGATGCAACAACAGTCAAAGATGAATTGCTTGCTATTAAATATCCGTGGGTGCATTTGATGACATATAAAAGTTTCTTGTGTGTTCCGCCTTCATCAAGTGATTGGATTATTAGCGAAAGTTGCACCTTTAAAGGTTCCGCCACTGCGCCGGCTAATGTCATCGTGAAAAATGGAGCAATACTTACTATTACAAACGGTGCTATACTTAATATAAATTTTGTGAATTACCATCTCAAAGTTAAAAGTGGTAGTGGTGTACTGGTTAAAAATGGCGGAAAGATACATTGAAGCCGTCAAAGAGCTAAAAGCCCAAAACGACGCACTCAAAGCCATCGTCTGCAAAGACCATACAGAGGAAGCAATTTGTCAATAAATGTCTGAATCAGAATTGACGGAATTTTAGAATTAACAGAATTAAAAA
>JAOZMR010000258.1:0-514 GCA_029934215.1 Pontiellaceae bacterium
GCAGGTTTAATTACACCAGAAATATCGTGAAATACCGGCTCATCATTAATAGCAAATACTTGATGACCTTCTGGGGTTAGAGCCAGTTTATTATATTTTAAATGATCACAAGATTGAGGAATAGTACTTCGTTTATGCCCACATACACTGCAAGTATCTTGACGAACTGAACATCCTTGAGAAAAGTAAACAGGATCATTGTTTGATAAACACTCAATCTCTCTACCCCATTTATCATTATCTACCTGTATTACTAATTCCCCTCTATCCATAGGTTCATTGAACATTTCACAAAGAATTTTACCTGAAGCATTATCCGGATTTCTATTATCTGAATGATTCTTATATACATTACCTGTTTTCATATAACTTTTATGGTTCTCTTTTAAACCCCCTTTAAGTACTATTACTTTAGGAGACCCTTTCTCTGGGTAGGGGATATTATACTCTCTAGTTTCTCTATTGAAACCATCTGCATTACAATTACTACCATAACTTTCTAAAGCACCAGTAG
>JAOZMR010000258.1:524-3789 GCA_029934215.1 Pontiellaceae bacterium
CAAATGAATATGTGTTTTACCTTTTACAGGTCTTATAGAGGATATAACATCACTAATAACACTTGCTCTTTTGTTCATCCATTTTGAATCTACACCTTTAGAATGTACATCCATTAATTGAGCAACAGGAGCATTAAAATCAAAAGAGTCATTATTTATTATTTTATTTATCATACTCCTCCAATGTTAATAGCAGGAAGATTAATCGAAGGTAACTGAATTCCTTGATCTTTCGTTTTTTTCTTATCATCATCTACTAAAGAAGCATTAGTCTCTGCAGTATATTTATCTTTTTTAGTTAAAGATTCTGCAGTAGATAGCATATCTTTAAGTTCAAAGGCATCTAGTTGACCACCTTGAGCCATTGCTTTACGAAGAGCTGCTCTCATCCAGATATTCTTAGTAGCTAGTTGAGGCATTAATCCTACAATATCATTATATGTTCTTTGTACTTTCTCTAGAGGATAGTTATTAAGTTCCTCATCATCTACATATAAACGCATGAACTTGTCTTTATTACGGATGGACTTAAGTATTGCGTCCCATTGACCTCCGACCATCCCTGTTGACGGGTCCATAGAACCTAGAGTATCGCTAGAATCCATTTTCCAATTAGATACATTTTTCGGCTCACCTATTTCTTTTAATAAACCAGTCATGCTTGAACCAAACCCAGGATCTTCACCATGAGGGTCATCTTCGTAAGCACCTGCTTGTTTATAAAGTTCATTTGCTTTATAGTCATCATGTTTAGCTTGTTTTAATAAATTATCTAAAGGAACTAAACCTGACCTATTTATTAATATCTCCTGTGCTATTTTAACAATAGGGTGTGGTTTAGAAATAGCGAATGCTCGTTTTTCTAAAGTATTAGGAAGGTATTTATTAGGATCTTCATTAAAAGCATTTGCTGCATTGATTACAGTATTTCCTTCTGACCCACAACTATTTACTATATCACTAGCCATCTTTTTTAATTCTTTAGGAACTCTAGTAGCAATACACATACTAGCCATTTTCCTAAGGTTTTTATCTATAGACCATTTACGCTTAGCTATTTCTTCTCTAGCAATAGCTACATTTTTTTTGTAAGTGTCTCTTAATAGACTAGCTTTCTTATTAATACTTTCAGGTGCTATTGTTAATTGATGTCTGCGTATCATAGGTTCTACAGATGAAGCTACTTTAGTCATAGGTTCTTTTACATAATAATCGTAGCTACTTTTTAGTATATTCTCACTAGCCTCTTTAGGGATATCATTATGAAGGAACTTCATAACACCAGGGTTAGTAGCTAAGGTATAATCTTTAGATCTATCTTCACTTGAAGCAGTTTTCATAAATGCTACAGTGTTTGCTTTATTAAATGTCTCTACTAAACGAATAGTTTCTGAAGGTGTGAGATCACTTTCTTTAGCTACTTTCGCAATTGCTAAATCAGGTTCATCACCACTCTTTACATACTCTGCAGATTTATCCAGCCCTCTCAACAAGAGCCTTTGTCTTTTTTCCGACATCTTCTCCATTTTCTTCTCCTTTGTTTAATTCATTAAATTGGAAAGTCTGAAGTGGTTCTTCTTCATCAAACTTCTCATATACATGCACCATCTCTGACCCCATAGTTTCAAACATATCATTAATACGCTGCTCAAGAGCAGATTCTTTATCAATACCTTTACCTGTTTTATCAGACATTATCTGATGACGGTCATGAACTTCAATAGCTCTAAACACACCATCTCTAGTATTAGGGTTCATTACATTTGTAATGTTACCTGCTGTTAACTTCAACCTATTATTTGCTTGTCTACTAAAATTATTTACCATACCATCTAGCCATTTTGAATCATCTGCAGTCATTTCATGCATATTGAATATAATATTAATAAAAGAAATATACCCTCTATGTAAAGCAATGTACTTCCAACAAATGTCATGATCCTTCTTAGGGTCATAATTATTAAGTTCTGTAGTTAAAGAGAAAGCATATCTTTTTGCCTCTGTTTTAGAGAAGCAAAAGAAAAAAGAAATATACTCTTTAATTATGCGTTTATCAATACCTATTGTTTCTTCCACTTGGTTCGGTGTTGCTCCTCCTACTAGAAGGGCTTCTACTAGCCACCTGTCACCATCCAATCCTTGATCCATATAAATAGAACAAGCTTCGTGTATAGAGGAATGTTTATTTCTTACAAATTCTATTCCTCGTTTATCTCTGGCTAGTAAATATCTAACCATTCTTTTAATTTCTTTGCTAGCACCAACTCTAAACTTTAATTTACCTGTCTTAGCATTAATAGTGAATTCTTTTTCTTTAACCCACCTTATTGCTTCATAATATTTCCAAGTAGCATTGTTTAATGTTTTTATAGCTGTAAGTACTCTGCTCATAATCCCTCCAAATTATTTGCTGACTATTCTATATCACCAAGATCCTCACTAAGGTTATCTTGATTGCCATCAAATAATGAATCAGAATCTACTGACTTTTCTTTCATGTATAGAACTAAATCTCCTACATTATTAAATACCTCGATTAACTTAGCTTCTAAATCACCAAGTTCCATAGTACCGTATTGCTCTTTAAATGCTTCTCCATTCCAATAGAACATAAATAATATCTTACCTACTCTATCCATGGATTTCATTAACTGAGGCATATATTCACCTATTTTCTCTAATGAACGAGAGGTGTCTACTAAACTAGATATTACACTAACATCAATAACTTCTTTTAATCCAGTTTCAGATGCATTTGTAACAGCACTGACTGCAGAAGGGAGTAAGTCTGTCTTTGCTTCTCTTTTAGGACCTTCTTTAGCTTCTAAATTTCCTAGTTCTTTATTCATATCGTAAATACCAGCATACTTAACTAAGTAAGAACCTGAGCCATTGTTTATTAATCTGTTTGCTGTAGTCTCTGTGATTCCATGATTAAAGATTAGAGCATCAACTGCAGCTTCTTTTCTTATAGGCATATTTGAATGAAACTTACTAGACTTAATCATATAGCTAGAATGCTCAGCTTTAATAGTAAGGTCTTCTAATCCTGCACTCTTTTCTATATTAGATAAGAATGTATCCGTGTTTCCTAACATTAAACTACGAGCACCACAACCAGCAGTGTGTTTATCATCATCTTGTGTGAAGTATACTACTTCATTAGGTATATATAATATTCCATTGCGTCTTGTAAGAGTACCATCTTTACCTGTAAATTTAAATCCATTATATCTAGTACTATTATATTCCTTACTATACTTAC
>JAOZMR010000259.1:0-876 GCA_029934215.1 Pontiellaceae bacterium
TACGCCAGACTATTGGATAGCAATATGCACTTACTCCTCTTGGTGGATTTTCCATTGGGACTATAACTATTTCAGATGGTATGACTATGAGGGTATTGAAAGGTCGAGGGGTGGAGTCTGGTTTCCAGACTGGCATGAACACATCGTTATAGATTATGACGAGTTAGACAGTGTTTACGATTCCAGTGAAAGTAGGACTTTAAGATGGATATTGAAAAACGTTTACACTCAGATGGTGGTTTATGTCGGTTTCAACCAGTCAGCTTATGACAGTCCAAGCGAAGCGTTGAATGCGGGAGAACTTTCCCTTCTGCTCTGCATGAACTTTGACCAGATGAACACAAGTTTCAACGCTTGGAACTTGATTGGAGCATTACTGTTCTTTCAGATGCCAAATGTGCATCCGGCAATCAACGCTTTAATCGCAATTCCTATATGGGTTATGATAGCATATCTCACATACGTGCTGATATTGAAAGCTATTCCGTGTGTAGGAGGATAAATTTGGAAAAATGAAGAAATTAATGCTATTAGTACTTGTTTCTATGTTTGTATATTCATGTGATAAATCGGTAACAGCATCTTATGAAATAGTTAATAAATCAGAAGAGAATATTACCATTATGTTTTATTCTGAGGGCAATGAAACAAAACATGAACTATCAACTAATTCTTCTGTTTTGTTGTTTACTGACGGTGGCTTGGGAGATGATATAAGTTTAACAGTAACAGAAGACTCTGTTATCGTGAAAACTATATCTAACAGAACTATTAGGTATTATAACGACAATATTGGTGATGAAAAATCAATTTATAATGAAAACGACTGGCAGAAGGAAGAAGTCAGCAAGCGAAATTATAAATACTCATTTATCA
>JAOZMR010000259.1:886-3752 GCA_029934215.1 Pontiellaceae bacterium
GACTTCAACAATTAACACACATAACATCAGCTTTGATGCAAGCGGCTTGGGTAGCTTGTTCCGTTCCGGTGGCTTCGCCACCTACACTCCACAAGCCACCCAAGCCGCCTGCACAATAGCTGTTTTCGTTATATGTAACTTCGTAGCACACAACAAAATACACAAATTAAAATATAAAGTAAATTACTTTTTTCAAGTAAAACGCTATACAACAAATATTACCTAATAATACCTCTTATAACTGATTTTAAGCTGAGAATTAAATTTTTCTGATATACATAATGTAAAAGTAATGCCCGAAATAAAATACCTACATTCAGAAATAACAAAACAAATTTTACAAGCATTTTATCAAGTTTATAACAACTTAGGATATTGCTTTGACAAACTAATGTATATCAAAGCAATGGTTACTGAATTAAAAGTACATGAATTACGATGCGAAGCACATAAAAATATTACTATTTTTTATAATGCACATGATTTAGGAGATATTATAACAGATATTATTGTCGAAAGCAAAATTCTAATTAAAATAGAAACAAAAGATAAAATTGATTTAGATAGTGGTAGAGTTCTATATAATTATTTACATGCAAGTGAATTGGAGGTAGGTTTACTATTAAATTTTGGTAAAATGCCGGAACAAAACAGAAAATTTTGTGCCAGTGCTACAAAGCAAAATTTAAGTTGAAATGGATTACTACTGAATATTACCGAGTATTACCGAGTATTACTGATTTAAAAAACTGATAATCTGATTTTAGCATATGCCAAATAAAGAAATAAAACTTAACAAACAGCAATTCAAACTATTCAATGACGATGATCAGTTTAATTTGTTTTGCGATGATGACGGTTATGGTACTTATAAAAATTTTAATGAAGAAGTAGATAAATTATTTGAAAAATATGATTATATTGCGGTCTCTTTCGATGCTTATATTTATGGAATAAGAAACAATAAAAAAGAAGAGTTAAGCGATCAGGCTTTCGATGGCTATCAAATTGCATTAGAGATAATACCAGATAATTAGAACAATGGATATTAAATACGATCATGGTAAAAAAACCGAGTATGAACTTGAGAAAAAATTTCGTTTGTCGGATTTTTTTATGGCTAACTGGGCTGCTTATTGCATGAATCCGAAAAAATATATTAGACCAGAACAATTTAAGGCAGTAAATTCTATAATGGTATGTGGAACCGAAGTATTAGGAGTAGAATATTATGCTTGTCCTGAATGTGGAGATATGTCAACAGTTTTTCATTCGTGTAAAAATCGCTTTTGTCCACGATGTTCGTGGAAAGATACCATTCAATGGTCTGAGAAGATAAAAGAACAAATGCTTAATATTCCACATCGACATGTTGTTTTTACTCTACCACATCAACTCAATGGATTGTTAGAGAAAAACAGACGCGAAATACTTAATTTTATGGCTCGCAATGCCGCCGAAACTTTTAAGGATTGGATGCGCAACAAATACGGACTTAAAATAGGAATTGTTTCGGTAATACATACTTTTGGCAGTCAATTAAATCTTCATCCACACGTACATATGATAGTTTCGTGGGGCGGTATAGACTTAAAAACTGGCGAATTACGGGTATTAGAAGGCAAAAAAGAAGAATATGTAAAATTCCATTTCCTGAAAACAAAATTCAGATGTAAATTTGAGGACGAATTAATAGCAGCTTTTGATAATGATAAACTTGTTCACAATTTTATAAATCGACAAGCCTTTATGAAGTTCATTAAAAAGATCAATAACAAAAATTGGCATATACATCTGGAACCACCGATGGACTGTCCTGCTGCTGTTGTACGATACATTGGACGTTATTCAAAAAGAGCATGTTTAAGCGAATATAAAATATCTAACATAGAGGGAGAATATATAACTTTCAAATACAAAGATTACAAGCAAAGAGATGAAAACAATAAAGCGATAGAAAAAGAAAAAACGTTGCATTATAACGATTTTTTTCCTCTTTTGCTACAACATGTTCCACAACCATATTTCAGAAACGTACGATATTATGGAGCTTACGGTCGATTTAAGAATATTCCGGACGAGTATAAAGCAGGCAAAGATACCGAAGTATTATCAGAAATAATTGAAGAAGAATACCAAAATAGCCAAAACGATCCTAAATATTGTTTTTCATGTACCTCTCCAAAAATTTTTGTATATCAAATCTTAGATATACGGATAAAAGCAGAGCGAACAGAGCCATTTGATATTACAAGACATAAACATATTATAAGTTATAATCCGGAATTATTAATAGAAGAAAAAACTGTTAAAAACGTTGCTTAAAAAGCTATGTATAGCTATAGGTGTGTCTTGTCGCTAAATTTCGAAGAAAATAGGCAAAAAATAGAACAAATAAATCAAAAAAAGTAAAATATATGACAAATTTCACAAAAAAAAGCCATAATTTTGAAAGCAAAAAGTCGAAAAGAGAAGCATAGAATTAGGCTAAAATTTGAAACTCTTATAATATAGTATACAGACAAATATTTAAAAACACATAACATGGTATTGAATGTAATTTGACTTGCCAAACGCGCAAAGGCCACCGCGCGCAAGCCAAACTACATCAATACCTATTCGTTATGCACAACGCAAAAATGGAAACATATAAACGAAATCAATTATACAATAATTTGTATATTTTTTTTTCTTTGAAAAAAAATATAAATTTGTGCGTTGAAAATAAAAACAAAATATGTGAAATAATAAAACTAAAATATAAAAAGCGTTTAGCTTATTTTCTTGCTTTTAAAAATCGCCAAATTTTAACAAACACAAGAAATAAGACGAATGCTCACGCCTCTGGCGTGGGCTGTTCTTATTT
>JAOZMR010000051.1 GCA_029934215.1 Pontiellaceae bacterium
AAAATCGCCCTGCTTCATACGATGGGGGATCTTCCAGAGCCTAAATCAACCCACAAATTCTGCTGAAGAGGCTCTTTTTCTTTGCGATCTCTGCGTTCGTGAACCGTTCCCGATGGTCACTATTTTTGACTACAAAAATTATTTATCGCTTCGCTTTCAGCGCGGTTAATAAATCTCCATTTTTTGCAGTTTTCATGTAACAGTGGCTACATTCATATTGCGAGGCAAAACCTGAAAACGGGCGTTTTGTATGAGGGCTGGTTTCCTGAGCGACAGAAAATGGAACGTGGCGGGAGCTTCCAGCTCCCACCACTATGACGAACAACCCTCATACAAAATGCTCGTTTTCAGGGTTTGCATCGCAAGCTGAATGACGCCAATTCGGATAAAATTCTTCCAATGCTTGGACATTTTCGCGGTGGTTTGCTAGCGTGAGAACCAACTCGAATACGCTTAAATTTAGAAAGCTTTTTCAATAGAAACGAGTTTCGCGAGAGATGAACGAAATGAAAAATGATATCCACGCCCGAGTGTCCAGTGCCTATCGCCATATTTTAGCGCACTACTACAATATGCTTATTCCAGATTTTGCGAGGGTTTTGGAGGTTGGGTGTGCTGACGCTGCCCTTTTGTCTTTGTTAAAGGGTGCCGAGAAAGTCGGAGTGGACTGCTCCGAAAGGCACATTCAACAAGCTCAGTGGGATTTCCCAGAAATCAGGTTCTGTGTTCAGTCGGGAGAGTCGTTAGTTTTGGACGATACGTTTGATGTGATTATCGTTTCGGATACTCTTAATCTTGCGGAGGATATTCAGGTCTTTTTGCATCAATTGCAAAAAGTTGCACATCCTAAAACACGATTGATTATCAATGTTCATAACACGTTATGGCGTCCCATCTTTGCACTGACAACATTTCTTGGATGGAAAAAAAACGAACCACGAACCAGTTGGTTAGCGAGGTCTGATGTCCGGAACCTTTTGGATTTGGCGGGCTGGGAAACGGTAAAAACGTCCTCTCACATTCTTCTACCCAGCAAAAAACCCGTTGTGGATGTTCTGTTCAATCGGTTTTTAGCTCCACTTTTTCCCTGCTTTTGCATGACTCTCTTTTTTGTTGCGCGTCAACGTTCCGTTCGTGAGACGAAGCAACTAACGACGACGGTGTTGATTCCAGCACGCAATGAGTCCGGAAACATTGAAGAAATCATACAACGAACGCCAGAGTTGGGCCCCAACATGGAGTTGATCTTTGTTGAAGGAAATTCAACGGATGACACCTGGGAAGAAATCCAGCGCGTCGCAGCGGTCTATCCAGAGAAAAACATCAAGATTCTACAGCAACCAGGGACAGGAAAAGGGGATGCCGTTCGAACTGGGTTTGCACAAGCAACGGGCGATATTCTGATGATTTTGGATGCAGACATGACGATGCCGCCCGAGGAATTGCCAAAATTTTATGAGATCCTTGCGACCAACACCGCCGACTTCGCCAACGGCGTCCGGCTGGTTTACCCAATGGAAGAAGAAGCAATGCGGTTCTTTAATTTATGCGCGAATAAAACCTTCAGCCTTTTATTTTCCTGGCTCCTCGGTCAACCCATTAAAGACACGCTGTGCGGAACCAAAGTCATGTTGCGGACGGATTATGAGCAGTTAGCGGCGAATCGAAGCTACTTTGGGGATTTCGACCCTTTCGGCGATTTTGATCTCATTTTTGGGGCCAACAAATTGAACCTCAAGTTCATCGATGTTCCAATTCGGTACGCAGCCCGGACGTATGGAACAACCAATATTGATCGCTGGGTTAATGGGGTCTTGTTGACTCGCATGGTCTTATTCGCGGCACGAAAACTCAAATTCATTTAATCTCTTTCCCCTTAACTCCACAAATCTCCAATTGATTCTCACCAACGATTCTGTTATACATGTACCTTATGTACCTCGACTTCTTCCAACTCAACGAATTTCCGTTCAACGTAACGCCCGACCCTCGCTTTCTTTTCTTTTCGGAACGCCACCGAGAAGCCTACGAATCCCTCCTGTACGGCATCGAACACCGAAAAGGCTTTATTGTCCTGACAGGTGAAGTCGGTTGCGGAAAAACCACTATTTGCCGCTCCGTTCTAAACAACCTGCCCGGCACCACCCACTCCGCACTAATCCTCAACCCATCGCTAACGACAGCGCAGCTAGTGCGTGCCATTCTCATCGACCTCGGTCTCGACCCAAAAGGGCGAGACAAACTCGTTCACATCGCCCAGCTCAATCGCTTTCTACTCAATTGCTTAGAGAAAGGCGAAAACATCACTGTCATTATTGACGAATCGCAAAATCTCGCCCCCGAACTGATGGAGCAAGTTCGCATGCTATCCAACATGGAAACCGATCAGCACAAACTGATGCAAATCATCCTCGCAGGACAACCCGAGCTCAAAGAACGCCTCCGACAACCCGACCTACGCCAGCTACGCCAGCGCATCATGGTTCACTGCGACCTCGCCCCGCTCCTCGAAATGGAAACCGCGCTATACATCCAGCACCGCCTCAACGTAGCCGGTGCCAACAACCGCATCACCTTCAACACCGACGCCGTTCGTCAGGTTCACGAAAGAGCGCAAGGCATTCCCCGCCAAATCAACACCCTATGCGACCGCGCCCTACTCGCCGCCTATATACGGCGCGACCAGCAGATCACCACCGCCGACATTCAAAACGCCATTAACGAACTGGCAAGCATCATATAGAGAGGAGTCGTGAAATGAGTTTAATTCAAGACGCACTAAAACGAAAACGAGAAGAAGAAGCTACACCTCTCACGAAAGAAGCACCCACAACAGCACCACCCGTCGTCGAGACAAAACCACTCGTCACGGCACCACCCAACATCGAAGAAAAACCAAACAAACTCCTAACCATACTAACACTAATCATCATCACAGCCCTGGCAACCATCGGCATAATCAAATTCAACCGAGCCCCCGCCGCAGAAACAAAGATCGAACGAAAAGCCGAACAGAAGCCCGAGCCAAAACCCGAGCCGCCACAAGCGATAGAAAAGCGTCCCCCCGTCGCCCTTGCCGTCGCCCCCGCCCTCCCCTCCCCTATTGAAAAACCCGTTAAAAAAATCGAAAAAAAGAACTGGCCAGAGCTAACCCTGACCGGCTTCGCCACTGGGAACGGACAACGCATGGTATACATCAACGGAAAAATGCTGGCAGAAGGACGCAAAATCAAAGGAGCCCGCATCCTACGAATTGGAAAAACCGAGGCCATCATTGAATACCAAGGCGAGCGCCGCATCCTCCGCCTCGACCCCCAATAACCTTCCAAACCCTGGAAAACCACAACATGAAATACATCGGAGCACACGTCAGCGCAAGTGGCGGCGTCAAAAACGCCCCAAAAAACGCCAAAGCCATCGGGGCAAATGCCTTTGCACTCTTCACAAAAAACCAGCGACAATGGAAAGCCGCCCCACTCACCAGCGAAAACATCGCCGCATTCCAAAGCAACTGCGCCGAAACCTTCTCGCCCAACCAGATCCTCGCGCACGACTCATACCTAATCAACCTCGGTCATCCCGAAACCGATTCACTCGAAAAATCGCGCACCGCCTTCCTCGACGAAATGCAACGATGCAAACAGCTCGGGCTCGACCGCCTAAACTTCCACCCCGGCAGTCATCTAAAAAAACGCACCGAAACCAACTGCCTCTCCACCATCGCAGAATCGATCAACATCACCCTCGAAAAAACCAGCGGCGTAACCGCCGTCATCGAAAACACAGCGGGGCAAGGCACCAACATGGGCTACACATTTGAACAGCTCGCCGAGATCATCGAACAAATCGACGACAAAACCCGCATAGGCATATGCATCGACACCTGCCACACCTTCACCTCTGGCTACGACCTACGCACAGAAGCGGCCTGCAAAAACACCTTCGACCAATTCGAACAGATCGTAGGCTTCAACTACCTGATGGGCATGCATCTAAACGACTCCAAGAAAGAGCTAGCCACGCGGGTCGACCGTCACCACAGCCTCGGCAAAGGCTTCATTGGGCTCGACTGCTTCCGCTACATTATGGCCGACCCCCGCTTCAACGACATGCCCCTCATCCTCGAAACAACCGACCCCACCCTCTGGTCCGACGAGATCAAACTACTCCGCACCTTCGAAACCGACTAAACAACAAACCCTCATACAAAACGCCAATTTTTGGGTTTTGCATACAGGCTGGAGAACGTATTTACCTTCGCACTTGCTAATCCATGCCAGCTTCCGTAGTCTCTGTTGAATATGAAAAAACAAAAAAATGTACGCTTTCTCGTTTGTGTTCTCTCCTTTTTTTCGCTTCTCTCGCTGACGGGTCAGTCCAATGAGTTGCCAGCTAAGGAGACGAGCCAAGGAAATTATTCTTATTTAAATCCGTTTGCGCATAAACCGGCTTCTGCTGAGGAGCATATGAAGTATGCCAATGCGTTGCTGGAGAGCGGTGAGGTTGGCGCGGCACGTAAGCAGTTTGAGATTTTTGTGAAGCGTTGGCCGGAGGATGAAGGTGCTGCTGTGGCTCAGAAGGCGGTGGGTGACCTTTTTTATCAGCAGGGTAAACATAAGAAGGCGTTTGAAGCATACGAATTATTGATTCAGAAGTATTATTCGGGCATTAGGGCGTATGATTCGGTGCTCGAAAACCAACTGGCTATTGCAGATTTCGAGACGAAGCGTAAGCGGATGAGCTGGGTTTTTGGCGGTTATACCGCTCCGGAGCGAGCCATTCCGTATCTTGAGTCGATTGTCCGTAATGCTCCGCAGTGGGATCGTACGCCTGAGATGCAGTACAGAATCGGAAGGGCGTATCAGAAAAATGATAATTATGAAATGGCGATTGTTGCCTATACGACGGTGGAGTATCGTTATCCGGATAGCGCTGTGGCGGAGGTTGCTTTGTTTGAAAAAGTGCTCTGTTTGCGCGAGCTGGTTCTTTCCACTCCGTATAGTCTGGATCTTCGCGAACAGGCGGAGCAAGCAGTCCGTCTTTTTAAGGCAGTTTATCCGGAGTCTGAACACGCTTTCGAGGTGGAGACTTTTGGCAAGACTCTCTATGATTCCGCAGCTCGTGCGGTGTACGAAACGGGGGAGTTTTATGAGCGCGTGCCTTTGCCGCCACGAACGGATTCCGCTCGAATCTATTATGAAAAGGTGATCGAGCTTTATGGCGGAACTGAATACGCTTTGCTAGCGGCTAAGCGGTTAAAGGTGCTTGTCCCGGGTACCATTTCCGGGAGCGGCGCGTTGGTGAATCCGAAGATTTTTCCTGTTCCTGAGGAGACGCTTGACGTGGATGGAAGCGAGCTTCCGGCTAAACCGATAGAAGCGTGGCCGCTTCCGGAGCGTTTGAATGATGATCGCGATGCCATCGAGGTGACTGCGGATCGAATGGAGTATCAGGGAGATCTTTTGATTGCAGAGGGGCATGTGGCTCTGCAGCAGGATGGCGCGAGTATGCGTGCGGATTATGTGACGGTGAACCATGAAACGGGTGAGGTGGCCGCGCGAGGGGATATTCTTATGCTTCGCGATGACAATTTGTGGGAGGGTCAGCAACTGGTTTATAATTATAAAACGAAGGTGGGTTCTTTTGGTGAATCCGACATGTATTTTGAGCCGGTTCACGTTAATTCGGAGGAGATTGAACGTGTTTCTAGCAATGAGTATGTGATGTATAACGCACAAATCACCACGTGTTCCGGTGATAAGCCGATCATTTATGCAAGGGCCAAGGAGGTTCGCGTTTTTGACCAGCCCCATGAAGATGGCGGATGTTTTATTAAGGCTAAGCACGTTACGTTCTATGTGAAGGGCATTCCTGTTCTGTATACGCCGCGCTGGCAGCGTCACCTCGGCTATCGCATATTCAGCTTCTCCGTCGGTGTTGGCGGGAATTTGGGCGCGTTCGTGATGGGTCAAGCGAAGTTGCATCCAACTGACTGGCTCGCGACGACGACGCGTTTTGATTATTATTCGAGACGAGGCGTTGGTTTAGGCCAGAATTTCGACTGGAAAACAAAAAACGGAACCGGTTCTTTTAAGGCGTATCACATCAACGATAGCTCCCCGTTCGAACAGGTCGAAACCGTAGCAGAAGAGGCGCTTGTTGATTCTTCCCGCTATCGCGTGAAACTTGACCATCGCGAGCAGATCAGTGCAGATGCGTACTTCATCACCAAGGTAAACTACCTAAGCGATCGGTTTGTTCTTGAGGATTTCTTCGACGATGAGTTCCGTAATAATGCGAATCCTGAGAACTACGCGGTGATCCAGCAGGCAACGGACGAGTATGCCGCGAGCCTGCGTACGGATAAGCGTCTTAATGATTTCTACACCACCGTAGATCGGCTCCCTGAACTTGACTTTAACTGGTACCGTTCTCGGGTTGCGGAAAGTCCGCTCTATTTCCAGAGCGATAATGGAGTTGCCTATATGGGAATGAGTTTTGCTAAAACAAATCTGCCGCCGGTTTTGAGACCGGATGATTATCATAGTGTTCGTGCGGACACGTATAATCAGATGTTTCTGCCGATGCGCATTCGCGACTTCTTCAACGTCATTCCGCGTGCCGCTTATCGAGGAACCTGGTACAGCGATACACCTAGCGGCGAGTCGCCATATCGCCAGATCGCCGAGCTCGGTACGTGGACTTCCGTTAAGGCATACAAAACACTTTCCGAAAAAAGCGGGTTTTATGGCGAGGGTCTTCGTCACATCTTCGAGCCATATGCCGACTTTCTCTACCGTTATTCCAGTATTGAACCGGGCATGCTTCATCAGTTCGATGATGTTGACACTCTTGATGACGAAAACCGTGTTCGTTTCGGGTTGCTCAACTATTTGCAGTCGAAACGCGGCGCCAATCGCATCGCCAACGTTCTCGATGCCGACGTATTCACGACCTATAATTTCGAACCCGCCGTTGGGGAAGAGCATTTCGGTCCGATCGAAGCTGATATCGAACTACGCCTAACCGAGAAGTTTAGTGTGATGACCGATTTCGAGTACGATGGGTATCAGGGTAGGTTCAACGATTTTAACACGCGAGCCCAGTACACCACCGACGACCGTAGCGAGTTCGCGCTCTCTCATCGCTTTCTCGAGGGCGAACGCTCGCTCTACACCCCATCGATCAGCCTCTTCCCGAACGACGATTGGTCCTACGAGTTCTTCGCTCAATACGATGCATCTCTCGGCGAATGGCGCGAACGTAAGTTGCTTGTCAATCATAAGTTCGACTGTCTTGGTATGGGGCTGGGTTTGAATGTTGACGAAGATGATGAGCCCATGCTCTGGGTTCAGCTCTGGCTGACCGCTTTCCCTGATGCAATTCCGCAGCTCCAGCAGTAATCTAAAATGCTTAATCTAAAAGAGATTTTGGTGATGAACGGCTTATGAAAAAAATCACGACTCGAAAAATCATGTTCCAGCTCGGTGTGCTTCTCTTGCTCTTCCCGGCACTAATGTTTCTTTCCTGGACGTCGCTCGCGAAGACGATTCGCGCTAAGGAGTATGATAGCCGTGTGGTTAATCTTTCGGGGCGACAGCGAATGCTGAGCCAAAAGATGACAAAAGAGACGTTGATTTTTCAGGCGGATTTTTCGAACAGCGGTCGTCGGAACGAAGCATTAGCGAAGCAGGTGGAAATCACCAAGGATATTTTTGAAACCACGCTGTTTGCGTTGATGGATTCTGGAGATGCTCCGGTTTCGCTGAACCCAGCATGCACGAACAGGGTTCATTGCCCTGTCGCGGAAGAACCAACGCACTCTCAACTCCAGCAGGTTTCCAACCATTGGAAAACGTTTTCGGAACAAATCGACAAAATTCTTAGTTCGCCGAGTACAAAGAACGAGGTTTCTAGTGAGTTTCTCGCGAATAGTCTAACGGTGCTCAAGGAGATGAATACAGCCGTTGGAATGCTTCAGGTGCAGAGCGAAGCTCGCCTCGAGGCGTTGCAAAAATCATCCTTGGTTATGCTGATATCCACGCTGGGATTAACCCTCATTCTTCTTTTCTATATTTACATCCGAATCATTAAACCGATGAATCGATCGACTCATGAGATTTATCAATTGAGTAAAACCCAAAAAGGAATGCTTTCCACTGCGGCGACCTCGATCTTTTGTATCGATCCGCAGAAGCGAATCACGCGCGTAAATACGGAATTTTCTCGCGTCACCGGTTTTGCAGAGGATGAAGTTCTCGGGAAGCATTGTTCCGTTTTGCAAGGCTCACCGTGCGATACAGCTTGCGGTCTATTTTCTGCAGACCCATCGGAACCTGTCTTCAGAAAAGAATGCACCGTTAAAACAAAAACTGGCAAAACCCTAACCATCCTAAAAAACGCAATCTGTCTACGAGATGAGCTTGGAGAAATCCAAGGTGGCATCGAGTCGTTTGTCGACATCACGGAACTAACCGAAGCATGCGCCGCAGCAAACTTAGCGGCAAAGGCAAAAAGCGAATTCCTCGCAAACATGAGCCATGAGATACGCACACCTATGAACGCAGTTATCGGTATGTGCGATTTGTTGATGGATACCGATATGTCTTCGGAGCAGCGAGACTTCGCCAACACAATTCAATCCAGCGGAAAAGCTCTACTCATTCTAATCAACGATATTCTCGATTTCTCAAAAATAGCTGCCGGGGAGCTCCTTCTTGAGAAGTGCGAGTTCGATCTCACCCGCTGTTTAGAGGAAATCGCATCTCTCGAAGCACCGTACGCCGCGAAAAAAGGGCTCGAGCTCTTGCTGGAATTCGGCGGAAACGTTCCTGCCGTGGTTTGTGGTGATGAAGCGAGACTGCGGCAGGTTCTTTTAAATTTGCTAGGCAACGCCATCAAATTCACACAAGAGGGCGAGATCTGCATTTCTGTAGATAGTGAATCCTCCGCAGATGGGCAAAAACTCACCTTCGCTATACGGGATACAGGGATCGGAATTGCGCCAAAAAATTTAGATAAAATATTCCGTCAATTCTCGCAAGCCGACGAATCCACAACGCGCCAATTCGGCGGAACGGGGCTTGGACTGACAATTAGCCGCCGCCTTTGCGAGTTAATGGATGGAGAGATGTGGGTTGAAAGCACGCTAGGCGAAGGAACCACATTTAACTTCACCATTCAAGTCGCCTGCGCACAGCGAAGTAGGATCGTTGTCGCCGAGCAAAACCCCTTCACCCCTACGAATAAAAAGGTTCTCGTGGTGGACGACAACGAAACCAACGTGCGTATTCTTAATGCACAACTGACCCGATGGGGGCTCGAACCGGTCTCATTCATGAGACCGGAGAATGCTCTCGCTTCCGTTCAACAAGGTGACATTTATTGCTTAATGATCTCCGACATGCAAATGCCGAATATGGACGGAAACATGCTCATTCATGAAATCCGAAAAATCCGACCTGCATACGAGCTTCCCGTGATTGTGCTCACATCAATCGGACAAGGAAAACCAAAGGTCTCTTTGGATATCGCTGCGGTTCTCTCTAAACCAACCAAACCCACACAGCTACATCAAAACATCGAAAATGTTCTACAAGGGATACCTGCTTGTCGGGTGCCGAGACCTCCGAACTCCCCAAAAACCATCAAAAAAAGAACAACAAAAATCCTTCTCGTCGAAGACAACCCGACCAATCAGAAGGTCGCCACACTAATACTCAAAAAATTGGGCTACACAGCGGATGTCACAAGCGATGGGCTGGAAGCCCTAGCAAAAATTGAAACCACCACGTATGACCTCGTTTTAATGGACATACAAATGCCAAACATGGACGGACTCACAGCAACGAAAGAAATCAAAAAAAGGCACACAGACAAGCCATGTCCGCGAATCGTAGGCATGAGCGCCCATGCAGCAAATGAAGAACGCGAGCGCGGGCTCGCAGCCGGAATGGACGACTATTTAACCAAGCCGATACAGATGAATAAGCTAAAAGAAATGCTCGATGCCGATCTCGCAACACAAAGCTAGAGAAGCCAATCGGAAAGGCAAACAAACCATGATATCTAACCCAAAAACAAGCGTCCTTCTTGTGGACGATCGCCCCGAAAACCTCTTGGTTTTAGAAGAAATTTTAGCAGACCTCAACCTAAATCTTGTCACATCACTTTCTGGGGAAGATGCGCTAGGCTGCCTTCTCGGGCAGGAATTCGCGATCATCCTGATGGACGTTCAAATGCCAGCGCTCAGTGGCTTCGAGACGGCCGAAATCATTCGAGCACGAGAAGCCACACGCCACATACCCATCATCTTTGTCACAGCAGAAAGCTCGGCACGTTCGCAGGTCTTCAAAGGGTACGAAAGCGGCGCTGTGGATTACCTACTTAAGCCTCTCGAGCCAAAAATCGTCCAGAGCAAGACCCGTGTTTTTGCCGAACTATTTGAACAACGCAAACAGATCGAACGAGCGGGCGAAGCCCTGCGGCAGGCGCAAAAAATGGAAGTGGTAGGTCAGCTCACAGCAGGTATCGCGCACGATTTCAACAATCTGTTGCAGATTATTAACGGATACGCCGACATCGTTGTCACCAAACTAGACCCAGAACACTCCGTTCTTCCAGCGATGCGCGAGATTCAAGGGGCGGGCTCACGTGCAAAAGAACTCATTCAACAAATGCTCGCCTTCAGTCGACAACAAGTCGTTGATCCAATGGATCTAAACCTAAACGACGTAACCGAAGAAATCTCGAAAATGTTGCGTCATTCGATGGGAGACCAGGTTCAATTTAAAATCCTAAAAGAAGACAACCTAAAGGTCTCACTTCTGGACCGAGGACAGATGCAACAAGTGCTGATCAACCTTTGCGTGAATGCACGCGATGCCATGCCAGATGGTGGCGAGCTCACTGTAGAAACACAAAACATCACACTAACAAAAGAAGAGATCGAAGATCGATCATGGGCCAGCGAATCGGACTACATCATGCTTCGCGTAACCGACACAGGGCACGGAATGGAAAACGACACACTCGAACGAATCTTTGAACCCTTTTTCACCACGAAAGAGGTAGGACAAGGAAGCGGGCTTGGGCTATCCTCAGTATACGGAATGGTAAAACAAAACAAAGGTCACATCTCCGTAACAAGCACAGTCGACATTGGAACGCAATTCTCGCTCTACTTCCCGGCAAGCCGATGCACAAAAGAAACACCTCTTCTCCCGACTTCTGCACCGAATGAGGCCCCAAAAGGAGGCACCGAAACGGTCTTACTCGCGGAGGACGATTTAGACGTATTAGAACAAACCGCCAACATATTACAAAAAGCAGGATACACAATACTAACGGCAAAAGACGGGCAAGAAGTTTTACAGGTCTTCGAGGCGAACCGGGATCAAATTGATCTAGTATTAACAGATGTAATGATGCCGAAAATGGGCGGAAGAGCCGCCGTCGAACGGATGCTACAACTTCGCCCCGCACTTCGATACCTATACATCAGTGCGCACAACTCGGGAACCGGATCAATCGATTTCATTCAAGCGAAAAACCTATCCTTTATCTCCAAACCATATCATCCGGACGAATTGCTCAGGAAGATCCGCGAAATACTCGACGCCCCAACGGCGCAACAACCGTAGCAAAAGAAATTTCACAACCGCTATCGCTAGAGAGAGGGCATTTCCGAGTGGAGATTGCCGATTTCCGATTGGAAGAAAAGGGTTCCAAACCTTGGAAAATCCCCTCTGACCCCCTCCGAAGTTCCTCTAGCGTAGCGGTTGTGAAAAAATGATAAGAATCAGTGCGTGGAATCGGTACAGAAGAATTTTCACAACAGCTATCGCTAGAGGAAGTCAGAGGAACAGCCGAGGGGAGAGGAGATGAATATCGAATATCGAACAAGGAATTTCGAATGTCGAAGGGAGAAGCATTGCCGATGAGCGAGTTCCAGTGGTTGGGAAATCCCCTCCGGAATACCTCATGTCGAAACTCCTCACCAACGCGTAGTTCATCTTTTTTGCGTTCTATGCGCTCTTTCGTGGCAAACTCCCTTAACCTCTTATCCTTTAGGCGGGGTCCCCTGTTTTATGACGGTTGCGGGTCAGGTTGTTGACGCTACGCTTGAGGAGATTCGGAGAAAACTCTCGTCTTCGCTGAACAACCAAAAACCCCGCCCGCCGAGGCGGACAGGGTCTTTTTTTCGAACGGATGTTCGGCTCTTACATCATGCCGCCCATTCCACCCATCCCGCCCATGCCGCCGCCCATGTCGGGCATTGCTGGTGCGTCTTTTTCAGGTAGATCGGTGATCATGCATTCGGTCGTTAGAAGCAGTCCAGCGATGCTTGCTGCGTTCTGTATCGCGGAACGTGTCACTTTGGTCGGGTCTATGATTCCGGCCGCAACCATGTCGATGTATTCATCGGTGGCTACGTTGTACCCAAAGAGTTGTTCAGCTTTTTTAACTTCTTGCACAACAATCGCGCCTTCGAGTCCGGCGTTGCTAACGAGCTGACGAAGTGGTGCTTCGCAGGCTTTATAGACGATATCGGCACCGACGGCTTCGTCGCCTTCGAGGTCGAGATCTGCAAGCTCTTTTTGTGCACGGATGAGGGCGACGCCTCCGCCAGGCACAATACCTTCTTCAACGGCTGCACGGGTTGCGTGTAGCGCGTCGTCGACGCGATCTTTCTTCTCTTTCATTTCAGACTCGGTCGCTGCGCCGATGTTCAGTACGGCAACCCCGCCGCCAAGTTTGGCCTGGCGTTCTTGCAGTTTTTCGCGATCGTAGTCCGAGGTGGTGTCTTCGATCTGACGTTTGATCTGATCTATGCGTGCGATGATGTCTACTTTTTTACCTACTCCATCGACGATAACGGTTTCGTCTTTGCTGACGGTTACGCGTTTTGCGGTACCGAGGTCTTCGAGCGTCACGTTTTCGAGGGTGATGCCGAGGTCTTCGGTGATGAATTTTCCGCCGGTTAGAATAGCTATGTCTTCCATCATTGCTTTACGACGATCCCCGAAGCCAGGAGCTTTAACTGCGCAGACGTTGAGCGTTCCGCGAAGTTTGTTTACCACAAGCGTCGCTAGAGCTTCGCCTTCGATGTCTTCTGCGAGAATCATGAATGGTTTGTTTGTTTTTGCTACGTTCTGGAGCAACGGAAGCATGTCCTGAAGGTTCGAGATCTTCTTTTCGAAGAGCAGGATGTATGGATCTTCCATCGCCACTTCCATCGACTCCGCGTTCGTTACGAAGTACGGAGAGAGGTAGCCCTTGTCGAAGAGCATTCCTTCTTTAACTTCCAGGCTCGTTTCCATCGATTTGGATTCTTCGACCGTGATCGGGCCGTCGTTTCCAACCTTGTCCATTGCATCAGCAATGATCTGTCCAATTTCAGCATCGCCATTGGCGGAAACAGTTCCGACCTGTGCGATCTCGTCGTTGGATTTCACTTTTTTGCTGAGCTTTTCGAGGGACTCAACCAAAGCGGCAGTCGCTTTGTCGATTCCGCGCTTGAGGCTCATTGGGTTCGCACCCGCCGTGACGTTCTTGATCCCTTCGCGATA
>JAOZMR010000052.1 GCA_029934215.1 Pontiellaceae bacterium
TCACTGTCAATTCCGAGAGAAGATTAGTTGAAAAAAACAAAAATTTCACCTAATTGCCATTGCCAATTTTCACCCCCGTGAACGGTTACAAATTATCCAACGGATTCAGGTAGAATTCTCCGGATTTTTGCCCCCTGTGAACGGTTACCTTTTTTTTAAGGGCTGGAATACTTGTTGCAAAGTTAGGAAAATCCAAACCAAAGTTACTCGGTGGAGATGGTTTCCGTAACGTTGAAAAACACTTTTGGATATTTGTTAACAATTCCTGTAATTATCGCGTTGGACCACCCGACGGAATAGTCCATAAGATCACCCCATATAGCACTTTTAAGGTCACGAGTTGCAAACAACCAATATTCACCACCCGAGTGCTCTTCCCAGTCCAAAAACCACTCTCCGGAACTCTCGTAAATACGACTTACTGCCGAACGAACCACCGGAAGAGCTGGAACAACTTCAGAAGGATCAAACACCTGCGCACTCGCTCCGTTTCGTGTGATAAAAACATTGGTGATCACGATGTCGTCCAGCGGTTTTGCATTTTCTTCAACTGCGACTGCGGAAATATTTGAAACGATGTTCATGCCTTCAACTACAGAACCAAATACTGTATGTTTATCGTCCAGCCACTGAGTGTTCTTCACGGTGATAAAAAATTGTCCGCCGTTTCTGTTGGGTCCTGAGTTTGCCATCGATACGATGCCAGGATGATCATGTCTGAGCGAGGGATCAAATTCATCCTGAAATGTATAGCCTGGACCGTCGCTGCCGGTCCCTTTTGGAGAGCCGCACTGGATCATGAAGTTATCGATGACTCGATGAAAGATGATGTCGTTATAGTATGGTTCTCGAGATATAAACCCGTTGCGTGGATCAATCCATGGACGGGTTCCTTCGGCTAGGCTTACAAAGTTGGCGACGGTTCGCGGGACCCTGGCGTGGTACAGCTCGAAACAGATGTCTCCCATCGTGGTTTGCAACGTGGCGTACATTCCGCTGTTTGTGGGTGCGGCGAAAACCTTTGTTCCAAAGAGGATGATTATTGTGATCAGTACCTTTTTCATGGTTCTGACAGATCTAGCTTTGGAGGGTCATGAGGAATTCGGCATTGCTACTGGTTTTCTTGAGACGATTAATGAGCAACTCCATCGCTTCGAGTGCGGGTACGTCTTTTAGTGCTTTGCGAAGCGTCCAGATTTTTGCTAGTTCATCTTTATGAAGCAGTAGTTCTTCTTTGCGGGTTCCACTGGCTTCGATGTTGATGGCCGGGAAGATGCGTTTGCCGACCAAGTCACGGTCGAGCGCCAGCTCCATATTTCCAGTTCCTTTGAATTCTTCAAAAATCACCTCGTCCATCCGGCTTCCTGTATCGACAAGTGCTGTGGAAACAATCGTGAGGCTTCCACCGTGTTCGATGTTGCGGGCCGCTCCAAAAAAGCGTTTCGGTTTGTGTAGTGCTTTGGCGTCGACTCCGCCCGATAGAATTTTTCCGCTGTTCGGCTGAATGGTGTTGTACGCACGCGCAAGACGGGTGATGGAGTCGAGCAGGAGGATGACGTCTTCGCCGTTTTCGACGCGACGTTTTGCCATTTCGATAACGATCTCCGCGACTTGAACGTGTCGCTCTGGTTTTTCATCGAAGGTGGATGCCAAAACCTCTGCTTTGGTGTTTCGTTGCATATCCGTTACTTCTTCCGGACGCTCATCAATTAATAGAATAATGAGTTTAGCATCAGGGTTGTTGATTGATACGCTGTTCGCGATCTGTTTCATTAAAACGGTTTTACCGGTCCGTGGCGGAGCAACGATTAGACCGCGCTGCCCTTTACCAATCGGCGTTGCCAAATCCATCACCCGCATCGATATTCCTTTTGCGTCTGTTTCTAGCGAGATACGTTCATCAGGGAAAAGCGGGGTTAGATTTTCGAAGGGTACACGGGTTTTGTTTTTTTCTGGTTTATCGTTGTTCACAACATCGACCGTTAGCAGGGCGAAAAAGCGTTCTTTCTTTTTTGGCGTACGGATGGGACCTTCGATTAGGTCGCCGGTGCGCAGACCGTAGCGCCGGATTTGCGTTGGGGACACAAAGATATCTTCTGGGTTCGCTAGGTAGTTGTTTTCGGATGAACGCAGGAAACCAAATTTATCGGGAACGGTTTCGAGTACGCCTCGGGTATAGGCTTCGTTGCCCCATCGGATTTGTTTTTTGAGAATCTCAAAAATTAGGTCGTGTTTGCCTAGACCTGCGGGATCTTCGATCAAATACTGTTCGCCCAGTTTTTTGAGTTCTGGAACCGCTGTCACTTGGAGTTCGAAGAGATTGAGCTTGGGCATTTTTTTTGCGTCTGGATCTGGCTCGAGCTCGCGGGGTTCGTGATTGTTGTGATTATTCTGGTTCCCTTGATTGCGTCGATTGTTATTGCGATTACGGTTGTTGTTATTGTTGTTTCGACGGTTGTTCCCAATGGGTTTGCGTTGCGGGCGTTCCTCCGCTTGTTGCGGACGCTCTTCTTTTTGTTGCGGGCATTCCTCCGCTTGCGTCGGGCTTTCCTTTGGCTTCGGCTCTGCTTGAATAGGCTTTTTCCGTGCCGCTTCTGGGTCTTTTTTTGGTGCGGCATCAGGTTTCACGTTTTCTTCATTCATAGTCTTTTCCTTGGCTTCGTATGCACTTCAATATTCGAAAGGTTTCCTCTCGTAGTGCATTCAGCGTTTCGTTATTTCGTATTATAAAATCAGATTGATTCTCTTTTTCTATCAGCGGCATTTGCGCCGCAACTCGTTTTCGGGCTTCGTCTTCGCTCAACCCTCGTTTTTCCAATCGTTGGAAAATCTGTTTTTCATTCGCGCTAATGCAAACAATTGCACTCCAGCCATTCGTCCAGCCCGTTTCAAAAAGGAGCGGAACCAAAACAGCAACATCACAAGTCTGTTTCGTTTTCCAATCTTCAGCCGCCTTAATCACTGCAGGATGCACCAATTCGTTTAAATTTTCGCGTGCGACCGAGTCGGAAAACACAATCCGACCCAGCACTGCACGATCAATCTCACCATTCGCATCCAAAATGCTTCGACCAAATTTTTCAACCACCTTTTCAAAAACAGAAGCACCCGCGCTCATCAGATCATGCGCAAGCAGATCTGTATCTAACACGGAGAATCCTTCTTCAAAAAGAAACCGACCGACTTCTGATTTTCCACAGGCGATGCCGCCTGTAACAGCTAGAATGATCGGTTGATGCGAGGTCATAAAACAGAAATCGACGCAAAAAAATTATACATTGTGTTGTGAAAAGAGGAGTATTGAGGGAAGTTGCGTCGTATAGTGCGCGAATAGTCTGTTTTCGGAGCGCTTTTGTCAATCCTGTTTTTTGATCAAAAAGCGTTCAGCAAGATACATCCAACCAATCTTGAAGAATAATCTGCGCGGCCGCCATATCGACCACGCTCTTCCGTTGTCGGCCATCGAGCCCTGCTTCTCGCAAATTTTGGTGGGCAGTCACCGTCGTCAACCGTTCATCCATTTCAAAGATCGGCACGTCCGTTTTACCTGACAGTTTTTTAACAAAAGCTCGCACTTTTTTCGTCGCTGGCCCGCAACTACCGTTCATATTGAGAGGAAGCCCGATCACGATTTTCTCCACGCCGTGCTCCTGAACCAGCGCAACAATCTCATCCACCGCGTTCTTCCCGTTCTGAACCGTGGTGAGCGGCGATGCAAGAAACGCGGTTTCGTCGCTCATAGCGATCCCGATGCGCACGTCCCCGTGGTCAATACCCAAAATACGCATTACAACCTATCCCAAACTTTTAACTTATCTCTTTGCTTCTCCATAAGCGACCCTTGTTCGACGCCACGACTCAACACATTCATCACCGTCGGCTCCAGATATAAAAAGACAACCAGCACAATCGCCGTCACCACCCAAGGGATCATCGCATTGAAATAGCCAGTTTTTTCGATCGCGGCCGTGAGCGGCAACACGATCACCAGAAAACCAACCAGCAACGCAAACGCCTGCAACAGCAACGATCCATCCAGATAAATCCTCACCGCCGCAACGACGGCAGACATAATCAGGACGCCCGGAACGAGAGTCAACACGGTCTTTTCACCTCGTCCGGCAAAACCGGAGGACAACATCTTATAAAAAAGAAAAGCAAGCACCACGCAAACAGCAACAACAGTCCACATTTCCCCAGACGATTCACGCCCAAACACATCCAATCCAATTTGCCTTAATGTTGATGTCCACATATTCATACCTTTTCTCCAATTCTATAACAGATTTTGATACGAGCCACTTGATAGCAATTTTGATACCATTTTTTTAATATCCTGCGCCTTATCCTTCTGGCACACCAACGTAACACCATCTGCCTGCACAACCACCAGATTCTCTGCACCGATTACGGCCGTTAAATGCCCATCCTTTGAATAGACGATATTATTTTTTGAATCCACCTGTTCGCAAGATCCAATCAACGTATTCCCAGCCTCATCCTGCGGAAAATGGCTTTCCATTGCCGACCAAGAGCCGACATCATCCCACGCGAAAGTCCCGCAGGCCATCACAATATTATCTGCCTTCTCCATCAACGCATAATCGATCGAGATTTTTCCAAGGGTTGGATACATTTCTTCCAGACCCTGGAAGATTTCGCCGCGCTCGGCAAACACAGTCAGCTCATCCATCAGCTTCTTCATTTCTGGACAATGCGCAGCAAAGGCCTTTCCAAGGGTTGGAACCGACCAAATAAACATTCCTGAATTCCAGAAAAACCTGCCTGTATCCAGATAGGACTGCGCCATCTCAGCATCCGGTTTCTCAACAAAGCGAACCGCCCTTTTGAACTGCGTCCCCTCGGACCCGCCGAAAGCATCTCCGGACTCAATATAACCGAAACCAGTACTTGGGAACGTCGGTTGAATACCGATCGTCACCAAAACCTCATTCGCCTCCGCCAAATCCATACCATCGCTCAACGTATCCTTAAACACATCGATATCCCCCATCACCTGATCCGCAGTTAGGATTGCGAACACACCATCAGGATCACGAGCGGCAACCAGCGCAGCACCGCAAGCGACCGCCGCCGCCGTATCGCGCCCGATCGGCTCACCGACCACATTTTCTGGTGGAAGCATCGGCGCAGCAGCCTGTGTTGCCTCAATCAGACAAGCATTCGTGACAACAAACACATTCTCAGGCGGGATGAGCCCGACAAGCCGATCCACCGCCTGCGCGATCAAAGGCGTATCGCCCACCAACGCCAAAAGCTGTTTAGGATGCTTCGACGTACTCACCGGCCAAAAGCGTTCCCCTTTACCACCCGCCATAATCACTGCATATCGTTCAATCATTTTTTCCATCTCAGCAACCCTCTTTTCTAGAATACATTTCCACTCAAACACGACTCAGTCAGTCTGCTTCATACCAAAGCTCTACGATATGGAACCCAACCAACGATATCAACGCTATTCACGAGCAAAACCCATCCAACCACATTTTTTCAAAACAACCATTGACAGCCACGGGAAACAATGTAACTTTCGCACCTTGCATTCAGAGAGGCGCGAGAAAACGTGCCCGGCAACCTAACAACAAAGGTGCCAATGTCAGTTCC
Organism: Pontiellaceae bacterium; assembly: GCA_029934215.1. Lineage (GTDB taxonomy): Bacteria > Verrucomicrobiota > Kiritimatiellia > Kiritimatiellales > Tichowtungiaceae > Tichowtungia. The sequence continues at coordinate 5,626 of JAOZMR010000052.1, forward strand.
GGAGACGGAACGGCGATGCGCCCCAAACGGGGAAAGTTGGCTCATACCAGCGCGAACGCTCGCCCTCTCTGATCGACTTTGTTAAATAAGAAGAATGAAAAGAGAGAAAACTCATGAGCAACAAAACAGAAACACTAGCGCTTCACGCAGGCTACACACCGGACCCCACCACGGGCAGCTGCGCCGTTCCAATCTATCGAACCAGCGCGTACGTCTTTAAAGACACCGAACACGCCGCCAACCTTTTCAGCCTCAAAGAACTCGGCAACATCTACACCCGCCTCATGAACCCCACCACCGACGTTCTCGAACAGCGCGTCGCCGCGCTCGAAGGCGGAGCCGGCGCCCTCGCCGTCGCCTCCGGAACCGCCGCGATCTTCTACAGCATCATCAACCTCGCACAAGCGGGCGACGAAATTGTCGCATCGAGCAACCTCTACGGCGGAAGCTACACGCAATTCAACAACATTCTTCCACAGCTTGGAATCACCGTAAAATTTGTCGACCCGTCCGACCCGCAAAACTTTGCGGCAGCCATCACCGACAAAACCAAAGCCCTCTACACCGAAACCATCGGCAACCCATCGCTCGACGTTTCCGACATCGAAGCCATCTCAAAAATCGCACACGAAAACGGACTCCCGCTGATCGTCGATAGCACCTTCGCCACCCCGCACCTAACCCGACCCATCGAACACGGCGCCGACATTGTCATCCACTCCCTCACCAAATGGATGGGCGGACACGGCAACGGCATCGGCGGCATCGTCGTCGACTCCGGAAAATTTGACTGGACCGCAGGAAAGCATCCGCTCCTTTCAGAGCCGGACGAAAGCTATCACGGCATCCGCTACGCCATCGACCTGCCCGACGAACTTCGCCCGCTCGCCTACATCCTCCGCATGCGTCTCGTGCCGCTTCGCAACCTCGGCGCGTGCATTGCGCCCGACAACGCCTGGCAGTTCCTTCAAGGCATCGAAACCCTGCCGCTACGCATGGAACGCCACAGTGAAAACGCGCTGGCGACCGCAAAATTCTTGGAACAGCAGGACGAAGTGGAATGGGTTCGCTACCCCGGACTCGAAAGCCACCCGTCGCACGAAACCGCGAAGAAACTGCTAAAAATCGGATTCGGAGCAACGGTCGTCTTCGAACTCAAAGGAGGCGAAGAAGCCGGACGCAACTTCATTGAAAAGCTCGAAACCTTCTCGCACCTCGCCAACGTCGGCGACGCGAAAAGCCTAGCGATTCACCCCGCCTCTACCACCCACTCACAGCTCGACGAAGCGCAACAAGCCGCAGGCGGAATCACGCCCGGACTCATCCGCCTATCTGTCGGGCTCGAACACATCGACGACATCCTCGCCGACATCAAACAGGCATTGTAAGGGCGGAAAGGGATTTCTATGAATCTCAGTGAGTGGTTTGCCATTCTGATTCTCGGGTGGTTTGTTGTGATCACGCCCGGCCCCAACATGGCCGTCGTGATTCGCAACAGCCTTCTACATTCGCGTGGAGCAGGCGCTTGCACAGCCGCTGGGTTAGCCCTCGGAAATCTGGTTCATATCACCTATTGCCTGATCGGTATCGGAGTGCTCATCAGCAAATCGATTTTGCTCTTCAATGTGATTAAATGGTTGGGTGCTGGATATTTGATCTATCTCGGCATCAAGTCACTCCGAGCGAAGCCGAAAGACAAAACGGATCTGAATCCAACGAATCAATCGTTCAGCTTTTTTGATGCATTTCGAACGGGCTTCCTAACCGATCTGTTAAACCCGAAGGCGACCCTCTTCTTTCTCGCGCTCTTCACTCAAATCATTCACCCAAACACGCCGATGACTGTCCAGATACTCTACGGGATCACGATCGTTGGATTGGAACTAAGCTACTTTGCCGTGCTCTCAACCATTATAGGTCACCGCTCCGTTCGTTGTCGATTTGAGCGAATCAGTCACTGGCTAGAACGAATCACGGGACTTGTCTTGATCGGACTAGGACTCCGTGTTGCATTTGCTCGCCGCTAACCCTCATTTAATTCTTCATACCATAATCATAATTCGATACCATACGACTCACAAACAAGATAAAAAAAAGGAAAAACCGAATGACAGAGCGAATTACAGCCAACTCAAAAATACTTGGAGGGAAACCAGTTATCGAAGGAACAAGGATCTCTGTAGAATTCATTCTCAACCTTATGGCCTCCGACGTTTCCGAGCATGAAATCATGGAAGATTACCCACACATAACAAAAGACGACATCCATGCCTGTCTTGCACAAGCGGCTTAACCCAAGATTGTGAACCGATTATTCTGCCGGCAATTATTCTGTAAAAACATCCACTATTTTATTTTCTGCGTTCCTTGCTTTCTTTCGCGGTTACAAACATAAGTCATGAAAAACACCGAAACCCAATTCTTTAAATACGACACCTTGCCGCTCTCCTGCGGCGAAACGTTCGGCCCCGTCACGCTTGCCTACGAAACACACGGCACGCTCAACGAAGCGGGCGATAACGCCATCCTGGTTTTTCACGCGCTGACCGGATCGCACCATGTCGCGGGCTTCAATCCCGAAGTTCCAACCGTTGGAAACCGATGGAACGATTCCTGCAAAACCGGATGGTGGGAGGATTTTGTTGGCACCGGCAAAGCCATCGACACCGACTGCTTTTTCGTCGTCTGCGCAAACTATCTCGGCGGATGCTACGGCTCCACCGGTCCGTCCTCCATCAACCCAGAAACCGACAAACCCTACGGCGGAACCTTCCCTCACATCCGCTTTAACGACATTGTTGATTCACAACTCCCACTCCTCGACCACCTCGGCATCGAAAAACTCCACGCCGTAATCGGAGCATCGCTCGGCGGCGTTCTAACGCTCAACTTCGCCACCCGCCACCCCGAACGCGTCACCCACGTCATCCCAATCGCCTGCGGAATCAAAGCCAGCATCCTTTCGCGCGCACACAATCTCGAACAGATTCTCGCCATCGAAAACGATGCCAACTTCAAAGACGGAAACTACTACGACGGCGAACCACCCCGTCGCGGTCTGGCACTCGCTCGGATGATCTCCCACAAAACATTCGTCTCACTCCAAGCCATCGAAAAAAGAGCACAAAACCGATTCGAACAAGAGAACGACGAATTTTCCTGGTACAAAATCCGATCCCCCCTCGCATCCTTCCTCCTTCACCAAGGACGCAAACTCGTAGAACGCTTCGACGCCAACAGCTACATCCAGCTCATCGCCGCCTGGTCCGACTTCGACATTCGCAAAGACGCCGGAGCCGCCGACCACGCCGACCTCTTCAGCCACTGCGCCCACCAAAGCTACCTCGTCATCTCCATCGACGACGACGTCTGTTTCTACCCCGGCGAACAAGAAGAAATCCGCGACCGAATTCAGGACGCGAACGTACCATGCGACTACCTAAGCGTCCACTCCGACAAAGGCCACGACTCATTCCTCCTCGAACCCGATCTCTACACCCACGCCATCCGCAACGCACTTTCCAAGGTTTGATCACGCGCGAGCGAAGCAACACGATTTTTTTCGGTTCGATTCTGATCTGTTTTAGTGCCATTCATCCGCGTAGATTACGCAGACTGAGAAGATTCGGCTCTGAACAGTTCAAACATTGGTTTTGCAATTCCGGCTCGATCCGTTAGTGTTAAGGAATTCGTGCTTAGGTTTTAAATTATTTGTATAAAAAGGAAGAGAATTATGCCAAAATTGAACGATATAAACACCGTACTCATCATCGGATCGGGCCCCATCATCATTGGACAGGCGTGTGAGTTTGACTACTCCGGAACGCAGGCGTGCAAAGCACTTCGCGAACTGGGTTACAAAATCGTTCTGGTCAACTCCAATCCGGCGACCATCATGACCGACCCCGAAATGGCAGATGTCACCTACATCGAGCCGCTTAACATCGAAACGCTCGAACGGATTATCGCCAAAGAACGCCCCGACGCACTTCTTCCAAACCTTGGAGGACAGACCGCGCTCAACCTCTCGCAGGATCTCGCGAAGCACGGAATTTTGGATAAATACGACGTCGAAGTGATTGGGGTGAAGCTCGACGCCATCGCTCGCGGCGAAGATCGAATTGAGTTTAAGAAAGAGATGAATCGCCTCGGCATTGAAATGGCGAAAAGCACGGCGGTTTATAATCTCGAAGACGCTGAAAAAGTTGCGGACGAACTCGGCTATCCAGTCGTCATTCGCCCCGCGTACACGATGGGCGGCACGGGCGGCGGAATCGTTTATAACGTCGAAGAGTTGCGCACAATCGGCGCGCGGGGAATCAAGGCCAGTATGGTCGGTCAGATTCTGATCGAAGAGTGCATCCTCGGTTGGGAAGAGCTAGAACTCGAAGTCGTTCGCGATGCCGACAATAAAATCATTACCGTTTGCTTCATCGAAAACATCGACCCCATGGGCGTGCATACCGGCGACTCCTTCTGCTCCGCGCCGATGCTCACCATCAGTCAAGAATTGCAGGATCGCTTGCAGAAAATGTCCTACGCCATCGTCGAAGCCATTCAGGTGATCGGCGGAACCAACGTACAGTGGGCTCACGATCCAAAAACTGGGCGCATTGTTGTGATTGAAATCAACCCGCGCACCTCGCGCTCCTCCGCGCTCGCCTCCAAAGCGACCGGCTTCCCGATCGCGCTCGTCTCCGCCAAACTCGCGGGCGGAATGACGATGAAGGATTTCCCGTACTGGCGCGACGGCTCGCTCGACAAATATACGCCATCCGGCGACTACGTCGTCATCAAATTCGCCCGCTGGGCGTTTGAAAAATTCAAAGGCGTCGAAGACAAACTCGGCACGCAGATGCGCGCCGTTGGCGAAGTAATGAGCATTGGCAAAAACTATAAAGAATCCGTTCAGAAATCGATCCGAGGTTTGGAAAACGGACGCTACGGGCTTGGGTTCGTGAAGGACTTCAACACGCTCCCACTTGAAGAGTTGATGGCGCGTTTGTCCGTGCCGACCAGCGACCGCCACTTCCTTTTATACGAAGCGTTGCGAAAAGGGGCAACCATCGAAGAGATCCACGCGAAGACCAGCATGAAGGCGTGGTTCATCGAACAGATGAAAGAACTCGTCGAGCGCGAAGAAGAGGTCCTCAAATATAAAGGCTCAAAGCTTCCCGACGAACTGCTCGAAGCCGCCAAGAAAGATGGCTTCGCCGATGCCTATCTCGCGAAGATTCTCGACGTCCCCGAGAAGGAGATCCGCGAACAGCGCAAAGCCGCCGGAGTCGTCGAAGGCTGGCACGCCGTGCCCGTCAGCGGGGTGGACGATGCCGCGTATTACTATTCCAGCTACAACGCCCCCGACACGATTTCCGCCACGGACAATCCCGACAAAGTGATGATCCTCGGCGGAGGTCCCAACCGAATCGGACAGGGCATAGAGTTCGACTATTGCTGCGTTCACGCCGCATTCACACTGCGCGACATGGACTTTGAAACCGTCATGGTCAACTGCAATCCCGAAACCGTCTCCACCGACTACGACACGTCCGACAAACTCTACTTCGAGCCGCTCACCGTCGAAGACGTTTTGCAGATCTACGAAAAGGAAAAACCCAAAGGCGTCATTTGTCAGTTCGGCGGGCAAACTCCGCTCAACATCGCCCGCCAACTTCAGGAAGCCGGTGTGAACATTCTCGGCACCTCACCAGAAGTGATCGACCTCGCTGAAGACCGCGACCAGTTCGATGCCATCATGAAAAAACTCGGCATTCCGATGGCGGAAGGCGCGATGACCATTGATGTCGATGGCGCGGTTGAAATTGCCAACCGCATCGGTTATCCGCTCATGGTTCGCCCATCGTACGTCCTCGGCGGACGCGGCATGGAAATTGTCTACGACGAATCGATGCTGCGCGACTACATGGCCGCCGCTGTCGGGGTCACTCCAGACCGCCCGATCCTGATCGACAAATATCTTGAAAACGCCATCGAAGCGGAAGCCGATGCCATCGCCGACGGCGAAGACGCATTCGTCCCTGCCGTGATGCAGCACATCGAGCAAGCGGGGATTCACTCCGGCGACTCCGCCTGCGTGATCCCACCCGTCAGCATTCCCGAAAAGCACATCAAAACCATTTACGAATACACCCGCACCATCGCCCGCGAAATGGGTGTCGTTGGTTTAATGAACATCCAATACGCCATCTGCGAAGATGTCGTTTATGTGATCGAAGCCAACCCGCGTGCCTCGCGCACCGTGCCACTCGTTTCCAAAGTCTGCGGGCTTTCCATGGCGCGTATCGCCACCGAAATTATGCTCGGCAAAAAGCTCGGCGACTTCAACCTCAAGCACCAAGACATTCCGCACTTCGGAGTCAAAGAATCCGTCTTCCCGTTCAATATGTTCCCAGAAGTTGATCCCGTTCTCGGACCAGAAATGCGCTCCACGGGCGAAGTCCTCGGCATGGACGCAGATTTTGGACTCGCCTTCTACAAAGCGCAGGAAGCCACCAAAGGAACATTGCCAATGGAAGGAACAGTCCTGCTCACCGTCGCAGAACGCGACCGATCCGAAAAACTCGCCGCCGCCGCAAAACAGCTCAAAGAACTCGGCTTCGATTTGCTCGCCACCGCCGGAACCGCCGCATTCTTGAAGGAAAACGGCATCGACGCAAAAAGCATCATTAAAGCATATGAAGGTCGCCCGAACATCGTAGATGCCGTAAAGAACGGAGAGATCCAACTCATCGTCAACACGCCGGCCGGAAAGCTCAGCGTCACCGACGACTCCTACATTCGGAAATCCGCCATCCAGCACAACGTGCCATACATCACCACCGTCGCCGCCGCCGTTGCCGCCGCGGAAGGAATCGGCTCACGAAGCGCGGGACAGGCTCCCATTCGATCCCTACAGGAATGGCACGCAGGCCTGAACACCCAATCCTAGAATAGCAAAAAATAATAGAGCAATTAACGTAGTGCCAGTCATCCGGTGGACGAATGGCACTAAGTTAAGCCGCCTTTCCAAAGCTTGGAAACGGATCGATTGGCTGATTGATGACAGAAACGGGAAAGATCTTCCGCTATTCCGAGAGAGGGTTCATTCGGAGTGAAAAAACAAAGGGCTTGAGAACATGTTAAAACTTACGGAGCAGGAAAAGCAGGAAGTGGTTCGGTTTTTGGAGTCGGGCAGTGAGCTTCCGGAAAGGTATCGGTTTCTTCTTTTGAGAGTATGCGTGAGATTATTCGTGTGAAGAAGGAGCTGTCGCCCGTTGAGCAGTTGGCGCTGGATGGACTGGAACCTGCTCCGCGGAAGCTGGAGATGTGGGAGGAGCGCTGGACGGGCGATTATGTTTTTGAGAATGAGTGGCAGAGTTTCCGCACGAAGAAGGATCGGTCGTTGGAGCTGAAGAGCACGGCGATGGAGTGCGCCCCCAGCAAGCGTAAGATTGCTGTGAAGGTGGTGGATATTTTCGGCAACGATACGATGACAGTTGTTGAGGTGAATATATGAACGAACCCATTCCAGTCAATCCAGTGATGTTGAAATGGGCCAGAGAGACTGGCGGTTTCGGTGTTGATGATGATGTTGCGAAGCTGAAATGAAAACCCATCGAATTCGGGGTCTTCCGCAGAATCTGTGGGTAAAAAGTAGCACACTGAGCATTTTTTCTCCATTATGTTGTTCCCTAAAACGACAAAAAGGAGTGCTCAGTGCGAGTCGAAACCCTACTCAACAAATGTCTTCCTCTCAAATCTTTTGTGTATAGCAAAGTCCGGCTAGAGGAAGGTGAAAATAAGGACTCTATCGTGGTTACGATTCGGCCGCGAAAGAACGGAGTGGTGCTTTGTTCGTGCTGCTCACAGGAATGCCCGGTGTACGATCCAGCCCTCATACAAAACGCCCGTTTTCAGGTTTTGCCTCGCAATATGAATGTA
>JAOZMR010000260.1 GCA_029934215.1 Pontiellaceae bacterium
TCTCCTGGCCATACTGTTGAATAGACTTCTCCGCCTGTTTTGTATTTCCATAATGGTTTTGGTGCAGGTGAATTTACTGGCGTTTCTGGTAGAGCGTAAATCGTTCCATCATTTGCACCGAAATAAATAACTCCGTTTGCAGTTGATGCACTTGATCTGATTTTGCAACCAGCATCAAATGTCCAGCCTCGGTTAGGCGCAGCATAAGAACCACCGTTTTTAGATGTTCCGAATGTTCTCATTTTCCCTAAATCTGAACCAACATATACAACTTCATTAAGAACCAACGGGGAAGCATAACACGCACTTGTTAATGGTGGTGTTGATTTTGTTTTCTTTGGGTCAATGGTTGGATCAAGAAATGCTCTGGAAATAGTCATCATTTTTCTATTTGATTCTGAATAGAAACCACGATCTGCCATAACAGTAAATATTCTATCTCCAACCATAACTGGACTTGCTTGATTTGCCTGACATGCATTTAACATTGCTTTCTTACCTTTTCTCATTCCAGTAGAAAGGTCATAATAAGCCATTCCATACATTTGCATTAATGAGATAAGATTCCCATCAATAGCAGGAGACGCAAAACCTTTGCCTCCTCCATCTATTTCAAACATAACCTTTCCAGTTTCAAGATCGAACCCTCTTGTTGGGCAAAGACCTCCCTCACCAAAGTCATCAAATGGATTATCCCAACCACCAGAAACGATAAGCATTCCAAATGCTACAGCAGGAGACGAGCGAACTTTATTTTTCTTTTTCCATTTCATTTTAACCTTCCAATGAAGTTCGCCTGATTCACAATTCACGCCATAGACATATCCATCATCGCTACCAAAGAAAACATATCCTTCATAGACACAAGCAGAACTGTAAACAGAGCCACCAGTTTTAAAAGACCATTTTTCTTTACCTGTTTCTGCATCAATAGCATAAAACTTCTTATCAAGGCTACCAACATAACAGATGCCATCAACAACAACTGGCGATGACCTCACCTTGTCGCCTGTTTTGAATTTCCATTTTACTCCTTTTAATGCTTTCAACCCGCTCGTTTTGTGAATAGCATCTCTTCTGAGGTTTCCACGATAGCATTTGCCTTGTAAATCATCATAGCCATATTCTTCACCGATAGCTTTTTTTGCAGGCTCTTCTTGACCGTAAGCGATTGCACTTAACAACAATACTGTTGTTGATAATATTATTTTAAACATAATTAGTTACCTCCTTCTATATTTTTGATTATTTCAGAATTCTTTTTTCTTTTCAAGTCACTTTTCTTAAAGTCTGTTGCAGTGAAACCTTCTTCAACACCACCTTTTGGATAAGTATTTTCTTTGCAACGGACGACTCTAAAACCAGCATCAGGCCAGCCCCAACCAGGGTATTGTCCGTAATTATATCCGTAAACATCTCCAACTTTCAATGTTGGCTCTGGATGCAAGAAACTTCCCTTTTTGGCAACAGCTCTCCACCTTGAACCTCCTGTATCTGGAACTAAATGCTGAACAGGGTGTTTTGTTTGATTTCTTAACTTCAGCCATAAGGACTGCCCACCTTTTGTATTTGAATCAACCCATAGTTCTAAAACATTCCCATACATACCGTGTAACCCAAAAGAATTAGCAGGTTTGCTATCGACTTTATGAGTTCTCATTCCAGCATTAGTGTAAATCCAAGCCACATCTTCAATTTTTCCTGTTATCACAGAACCTTCTTTGTTTTTTCCAGAATAAAAAGCAAAATGCCATTCCATTAATGATGGCGTTCTATAACCATTAGCAGACCAGTCCATATTAACCGTGGCTGGATTACCAGCTGGTTTTTTACCGCTTTTCATTGAGTAGATATCGCGATAACGCATTTTACAGGGTCTATGTCGCCAAGATTTTCTATATACCTTGGTTAATTCTTTATCTTCATAAAAAACTGGTTTGTAGCCTTCCATTTCTGAAAGAGCATTAGCCCAAGTTAGCGTATCGTAATAAGTCATTCCTGTTACAGGCTCTTCGGCTTCATGTGTGTTTTTAAACATTTTAAAAGCCATACTTCCCATATCGCCATCACGGTCAAATTCATAACCATGACCAATAGCCCATTCATAAACGATACGCCATTGACGATAACTCGTTTCTGTTTTAGCCATTTCAAATGAATGCATATCAATAGTATTTTTCCATTTTCTGTTATAAATATCCATTGAACCGCCCTTGATAGTAACCATAGGCAATGATAATTTTTCAGCTAATTCTTTCTTTAACTCTTCTTTATCACTTATATTCCAAACAATATTTTCAGGCAATTTCATTTCCATAGCAGGCTTTGGTAAATCAGAATCTCTGCGGACAATACGAAGACCGATTTTAGGTGAGCCATTTGCTGGATGTCTTGTAGCTTCGCCTACACCTTTCCCTGCATAACTATCACCTAAAACAAGCATATCTTTTTGCCCACCTTTTAGGCAATTCCCCCAGTTCCAAACAGGCTCCCACACATTCCCAAGCATATTAGAAAAGCCCTTTTTATTTGCTATTGCTTTATCAATTTTGTGAGTTCCCTTTTTACCATCTGACCTCTGACCTCTGACTTCTGACTTCTGATCATAAGCCGCTTCCCATTCCGCTGCTGTTGGTAAACGGAAACCATTAGAAGACCATTTAACATAAATATCAGGGTTTGAGAGTTGTTTTTCACGCCAAGGGTCTTGGATTACATCTAAATATTCTGTTCCTTTTTTAAAAGATGGATCTGTGTAATAAACATAATCACGACCTTCAAATTCAGATAATGCATTACAAAAAACTAACATATCACGAATAGTCATATCCGTTACAGGCTCATCGTGGTGATGTGGTATAAACCCGTCATCCATACTTCCCATATCGCCATTACGATCATAAGTCATTCCAGATATAGTATGAGCAAATACACCAACAGCTTGCGACCATTTAAACATTTCTTTCCATTTGTGATATGATATTTCATTTTTTGTCATATAAAATGAAGGCGTTTTTGTTGATTTTACCTCTTTCATCTCTAAGACTTCGCTTATCACTTTTGGTTTAGTAATCGTTGCAAAAACCTCAAATGCTTCGAACTTGAAAGATGTCTGTATTGGTTCTGGATTCTCCTTGAATACATAGAACCCAGCAGCAGTAACATTATCAAAAGTTACTTTACTCATTGGGGTTTTTGGATCAAAACGAATATCATGGCTATTTTCCTTTGGATTCCATTTGCCCCATTTAACATCTACTGGACAATACGATTTGATGTCATGCACCTTTCCCCAATTATCTTTACAAACTTCAGAAACATAAAATTGGTCTCCATTTCTAGCAATAAAACGGATACCGTCATATCCACCCCAGTGTCTCTGCTGATTAAGAACAAAAAGACTTGTTTTATCGAACGAAACATTGCCCTTTTCTCCCATATTTGGGAAATCTTTTTTCAACCATATAGGAGCAAAATATTGCCTATACTCAAGACCCCTTGGCGAATCCATGTGGACAGCAAAATCTGCTGACGGTTGATTTATATTTAGCGTTTCACAGCTGTTGTTGTAAAATTCAGAAAAACCAGCTTTCAACTCTTTAGGTCGATTATAATAATGAATCGCCGCTCCACCATAAAACTTCCCGCTAACCCAAGTTTCATCGAACTCTGTTCCAACAGGGCTAAGCCTGTTTTTCAATGAGAATGGAACATACGCTGCTATGTC
>JAOZMR010000261.1 GCA_029934215.1 Pontiellaceae bacterium
AATAGGGGAGCGAAAAGCCTCTAAAAAACGCACATTCGTGAAGAGCCAACATTTCTCTCCTCCTCAATTCGATGCGCTAAACTATCATACATCGCATCGCTTGCAAACTTGTCACAAAGTGGTTTGAGATCCCTCTCTGAATCCAAGTTGTTTTCGGTCATCAAATGAACGATATCCGAGCAATCTCGCTCTTTTCGTTTTGGGTTTTTCATAGAAAACAGCTTCATTGCAATCAAATCCAATAGGGAAGGAACGCAAAGAGGAAACCCACCGTAATCAACCTGCATTGCATCATTTTTTAGCTTCACCATCGTCTCTGAATCAACGGGCAAAAAATCAACTCGAACGCGGGAATCTGGATGGTGGAAAAAGATTACATTCTCCCCCTCTGAAACATTCGTATACCCGGCAGTTTTCATCACCTCGCGCACAGAGCCAATGGAGTCGGCTGCAATCATAAAATCCACATCCATTGTGGCTCGGGTATAGCCGTAATGATTCACAGCATGCCCCCCAATCATCAGAAACTCCACCCCAGCGGCTGGCAGTTCCCGGCTCACCGTCTCAAATATAAACTCCACACTCATGGTTGTTCGCTCCGCTTATTGTTATTGGTTATTGGATATTTGTTGTTGGAACTTAAACGGCTTAACGGATGGGCCAGGCTCAAAAACATTGTTATTGGATATTTGTTATTGGAACCCCACCAGAAACATTCCAATGGTTGGAAAAACCTCGGCTCTTTTTTTCAGACATTGGAACTTTCTCGCTGCACTTCTTTCACCACCCAGTGAAACATTCCTTCGTCATTATTTTGGATATAAAATTTATTTATCGCTTCGCTTTCAGCTCTAGAGAGAACAGCCACGGGGGCAGTGCCGATTGAAGATTGCCGATTTTTTATACGTATATTCCTTTCGCCTAAAGCCTCTTCCTCTTCGATATTCGTGCATTTATGATATATAAAGAAAGGTTCATTCTGGCGTAAAATGCGCTTTTCAAAAAGCGGGCATTTTAATTTACAGTCCACCCCCTTCAGTGCTATTACATACCGTACACCCCATTCGAAAACCACTCCCGCTCTGAATGATAAGTAACGGTCTAAAAAATGAACGGCTGAATGCAATGTTCTTACAGTGAGGGCATTTCAGGCGACCAATTGATCGTCGGAAAGTTAGTACACAAATAAAACAAATCAAAATCAAAATCAAAGGATCAGAAAAAGAGAAGAGATAGATTTGATAACAAATACTAAGCAAAAGCAAAGGATCGGAAGGAGAGAAGAAGCAGGTTCCATAATAAAGACCAAGCAAGAGTGAAGCGCAAAAAAAACACAAAAGGAAATGGCTTATTGTCCCTGCAAAAGTCCTTTGAGGAATAAAATCTCCTTTATAATTACAGATAGGGCAGTTAACGGTCCCATCGACAAGTTCGTCACCCTTTAGAGAGGATTCCGTCACACCCTCTGCGCTAAACTCTTTCATCATTTGTAGACAACATGAAAACCTATCCTTTGGATTTTTCGATAATGCCCGCAACAAAACAGAATTTTGCTTGGCGTCGAGTTCGTCGAGCGGTTCGACGGATTCGCTTTTGACGACATCGCGCATGAGCCGCATATCCCCGGTTTCAAAAACGGACTGAAAAGGAACGGTTCCGCTGACCAATTCACAGAAAAGCACCGCCAGCGCATACTGATCGGTCTGTGCTCTCTGCCGTCCTCCGACCCATTGCTCGGGAGCCATATAAGGGCGTGTGCCGGAACTGTCGCCCTGCTCCTGAGAAACCCGGCTCATGGACGAGCGGATCTCCGCCGCCAGCCCAAAATCCAACACTTTAACCACAGAGGGCACAAGAGGTTCAGAGGATCCATTTTCGTTACTTGTTGTTTTCTTTGTGCCCATTCCCACCATCACATTCGATGGTTTCACATCGCGGTGAATGATTTTTTGGCTATGCGCATAGTCAAGGGCTTCGGCGATCTGGCGGCAGATTTCCAAGGTCTGCTCAACCGGAACCTGTTTGCTCGGGAACTTCGCACGCCAAGCAGAGAGCGTCGAACCGAGGACACACTCCATCACGACCAGATAATCGCCGGGCGACACTCCCAGCGCTTGTTTGGCGGCGTCATCAGGATGTTCGATTTTGTGCAGATGTTTGAGATTTGCGATGCCGGAATGAACCAGCTTAGACACGAGGGCAAAATTGGCGCGAACGCTCTGAATTTCGTCTGGGCTATGCGAGATCAGCGTTGGCAAGGCCTTCAACGCCACCTCCACTCCAGCCTCTTTGTCGCGGGCTCGATATACAGCGCCAAAACCGCCCTGCCCAAGCTTTTCGATCAATTCGTAGCGATCAACCACTCCACAGACCGCTCCGCCCGAAAGCGTCTTTTCGTCTCCCAGAGACTCATCCACCGCTCGCTCTACCGTTTGCTCAAAATCCAGTGGATCATTTTTTTCTTCACTCATCGTAACACTCGTTGCTTACCTTCGCCGTCTCAACACTCGGAACCACCGTCCTCATCTTTTGCGATCCAGCAATTAGAAACTAAACGGCTCCTTCATCTCCTGTAAATCCCGATTTCGATCCATGCAGTTCTCTGGTGTGATTTTTGGGTTGTTCTTTACGCAAAACTCACAAAACTCCGCATACTCCTTGAGCGACATCTTCGGCTGTTTCGAAACAACCGGCTCTTTCACCTCTGGAAAATTAAACATTTCTCTCCTCCTCAATTCGATGCGCTAAACTATCATACATCGCATCGCTTGCAAACTTGTCATAACGTGGGTTGAGATCCCTCTCTGAATCCAATTTGTTTTCGACCATCAAATGAACGATATCCGAGCCATCTCGCTCTTTGAAAAAGCCTTCTTTTTCTTGTTCTGCTCTGGAGTGGATATAAAAAACACTGTCCTGATATAAAACCTCTGGATCTAAATCCAATTGGTTGCCCCTCTCAATCGTATCGAAACAAACCCTTGCCGTTCGGAACAACGTCACATCCTTTAACTCCTTAAACGTTCCCATCGTCAAATATGGATTCACGTCGAAGGTCCTTTCCTCTCCATTCTCAAATTTCAACCTCCTATTCGATAGGATCGCTCTTAAAAAGTGCTTCTCCGTTTTGCGCCAACGACCAAACCGCCAACAGCTCCTCTTTTCGAAGTTCCATCCGAGAAGAACCCGCAATTTATTTTTCGGGAGATGCCCCTCCATCACCGCTCCTGTTTTTCTGACCCCTCAAGCGCAGCGGTTGTGAACCCACTTCCTGTCAAGAGAACTGGCAAGCGAGACACTTACTCTGCGTTCTCTCCCATCTGCGCAATTTGCGGAGAAAATTCCATCTCACGACACCGGTCACTCCAAGTGTACCAGCCAAGATGTCTCATAGATTAGCTTTATTTGCTCGTGCGTCAACCGATTTTTTATCAATCGGCTTCTCTCCATCTGACCACCTCGGGGCGTTTCCGATTGATGATTGCCGATTGAAGATTTTTGGAGAATTGGACTTCCAAGGGTTGGAACCCTTTTCTTTCAATCGGAAATCCTCATTCGGAAATGCCTCATCTCTTGCGCAGCGGTTGTGGAAAATCTTAATGGAGATTGGAGGGGATGGAGGCTTTTTCTTCCGTGAAGAATTTTTCACAACCACTTCGTTAGAGGAGTAGAGAGGAACTTCGGAGAGGGAGTTCTGGTCACTTCACATGCGCAGAAACTAGG
>JAOZMR010000262.1 GCA_029934215.1 Pontiellaceae bacterium
CTCAAATAGGGGAGCGAAAAGCCTCTAAAAAACGCACATTCGTGAAGAGCCGAAATTCTTCACCAAAGTTCCAATTATTGGAACTTTAAAGCGATGTTTAGACAAAATGTTATGCGCTTCTGTATTATGCTCTTTTAGATGATTTTGCTTCAATATTGCGCGACTGTGCGTTGTTCGCTGTGAATGCGTGTGTTAAATTTTTCAAGGTGCTTTTTTTTGCAAAGTAGTGCCGTTTTGTCACAGTAGTGTGCGTTTGTGGGACAAGATGTATCGTAAATGTTCCAATGATCGGAAGTGTTAGTTTTTTTGTAACTCCTTGATATGTAATACTTAACGGTTTGTGGTCACCGTTTGGCACACTTGGTGCTATATTGGGAGCCGTATTTAATCAATGAATTCAGAGGATTTACATAAACGAAAGGAAGTGCAATTATGGCAAAAGCAACAAAGGTTTTAGGGATTGACTTGGGAACAACGAATTCCTGTATGGCAATTATGGAAGGTGGCGAGTCCACTGTGATCCCGAATGCGGAGGGCGGTCGGACAACTCCGTCGGTTGTGGCGTTCACGAAGGATGGAGAGCGTTTGGTCGGGCAGGCAGCGAAACGTCAGGCTGTGACGAACCCAACGAATACTATTTTCTCGGTGAAACGTTTTATGGGTCGTAAGTTTGCTGAGGTGGCGCACGAAATCGATCTCGTTCCATATAAGGTGGTGAAGGCGAAAAATGGAGATGCCGCGATCAAAATCGGCGATAAGACCTACGCTCCGCCAGAAATTTCCGCGATGATTCTACAGAAGATGAAAGCGGACGCGGACTCTTATGTCGGCGAAACCATCACCCAGGCAGTGATCACGGTTCCTGCTTATTTCAACGATTCTCAGCGTCAGGCAACTAAAGATGCTGGTAAGATTGCCGGTCTCGAGGTGCTCCGAATTGTCAACGAGCCGACTGCGGCAACGCTGGCGTACGGAATCGAAAAAGAGAACGAGGAAAAAGTTGTTGTCTACGACCTCGGGGGCGGTACTTTCGACGTGTCGATTTTGGATATCGATAACGGTTTCTTCGAAGTAAATGCATCGAACGGTGATGGTCATCTCGGTGGAGACGACTTTGACCAGGCGATTATCGACTGGCTTGTCGAAGAGTTCAAGAAAGATCAGGGCGTCGACTTGTCCGCAGATCCGATGGCGCTTCAGCGTCTGAAAGAGGCTTCTGAAAAAGCGAAATGCGAACTTTCATCTTCGCAGTCCACCGACATCAATCTTCCTTTTGTGACTGCGGATGCAAGCGGTCCAAAGCATTTGAACACAACTCTTAGCCGCGCGAAGTTCGAGCAGCTTGTTGATACGCTCGTTGACCGCACGAAGAAACCGATTCAAGATTGTATGCGCGACGCGAAGGTTTCTTCTGGCGACATTCATGAGGTGATTCTCGTTGGGGGTTCCACCCGTATTCCGCGCGTTCAGGAAACCGTGAAAGAGTATTTCGGGCAAGAGCCTCACAAGGGTGTTAATCCAGACGAAGTGGTCGCCTCTGGCGCCGCGATTCAAGGTGGAATCCTTTCCGGAGATGTGAGCCAGAATGTGGTTCTGCTCGACGTGACTCCGCTTTCGCTCGGAATCGAAACGCTTGGCGGAATTTCTACTCCGCTGATCGACCGCAACACGACGATCCCGACGAAGAAGAGCGAGGTATTCTCGACGGCCGCTGACAATCAGCCCGCTGTAGATATTCACGTGCTTCAGGGTGAGCGTAAAATGGCGAAAGCCAATAAGACGATCGGGCATTTCCAGCTCGACGGCATCCCTTCCGCTCCACGCGGCGTGCCGCAGATTGAGGTGACGTTCGATATCGATGCCAACGGAATTCTGAGCGTGAAAGCCAAAGACCTTGGTACCGGCAAAGAGCAGCACATCACCATTACCGCCTCGAGTGGTTTGTCCGACGACGAAGTCGATAAAATGGTGAAAGATGCCGAAGCCCACGCCTCGGAAGATGAAGCCGCGAAAGAAAAGATCGACCTGCGCAATCAGGCTGACCAAGCGGTGTTCCAGACCGAAAAATTCCTAAAGGAGAATGGCGACAAAATCGACGACGCGAAGAAAGCGGAAGTTGAAGCGACGATTGAGCCGGTCAAAAAGGCACTCGAAGCGGATGATGACGAACAGATCAAATCAACGATGGAAAAGCTGAACGAAGCGATGCAGGCGGCGGCGACTGAGATGTACGCCAAAACCCAGCAGGAAGCGGAAGCTCAGCAGGCTCCAGGCGCCGAAGGCGCGGAAGCACCGGTCGGCGAAAAGCAAGCCGACGGCGACGTGGTCGACGCTGACTACACCATGGAAGACGAGAAATAACTTCGTTATTTGGTGTTTGTTATTGGTTGTTGGATATTGGATATTAGTTATTAGATATTGGATATTTGATGTTGGACATTTGTTGTTAGGAAGAAGAAATGGCGAAAAGTGAATTTGAAACCCTGCGTGTTTATCAGTTAGAAGAAACCCTTGCTGATAAGATT
This sequence comes from Pontiellaceae bacterium, assembly GCA_029934215.1. Lineage (GTDB taxonomy): Bacteria > Verrucomicrobiota > Kiritimatiellia > Kiritimatiellales > Tichowtungiaceae > Tichowtungia. Next base: position 2,526 of record JAOZMR010000262.1, read on the forward strand.
TGGAATGTCGTCCTGAAATGGGACTCCTTTACCAAGAACACCGTTGGGAATCAAATGGTTCGTGCTGCAGATAGCATTGGAACCAATATCGCCGAAGGAAACGGACGCAGAGATGTGAAAGATAATCGTCGATTCGTTCGTATCGCGTGGGGATCGTTGAATGAAACTCAACATTTTCTACGTAGAGCCTACAAACGAAACCTAATAACAAAATCCATAGCCGATGAACTGAGTCCGATTGTTTCCGATCTTGCGCCGTCATTGAATGCGTATCATCGGTCGCTAACGTCAGAAAAATCAAAAACCAAAAACCAAATAACAAACATCGAACATCGAATACCAAATAACAAATACCAAATAACAAATATCGAGTAACAAATAACCCAAAGGAGGATTCACATCCATGAACATTAAACCATTAGGCGACCGCGTGTTGGTCGAACCGCTCAAAGAGGGCGAAGTACTTAAAGGCGGAATCATTATTCCCGATTCGGCAAAAGAAAAGCCGCAAGAAGGAACCGTGATTGCGCTGGGAACCGGCAAGATCGACGATGACGGAAAAGTTGTTCCGTTCAATGTCAAAGAAGGCGACGTCGTTCTGATGCCGAAATACGGCGGAACCGAAGTCAAGATGAATGGTAAGGAATACCAGATCATGCGAGAAGAGGATATACTGGCTGTTATTGGTTAACAGTTAGTCGTTATTAGTAATCAACAAAAAACTATGGGCTTATCGGGCGCTTGTTGCTGAGGCTAGGGTTTCCCCCTAATAACCAATAACAAATAACCAATAACCCTTTTCGGAGAAAAGAAATGGCTAAACAATTGAAATTTGATGTAGATGCGCGCAACGCCATGCTTCAGGGCGTGGAAAAGTTGACGCAAGCTGTCGCGGTTACTCTCGGTCCAAAAGGCCGCAACGTAATCATCGACAAGAAATACGGTTCACCATCGGTCACCAAAGATGGTGTATCGGTGGCGAAGGAAATCGAACTCGAAGATGCGTTCGAAAACATGGGCGCACAGATGGTTCGCGAAGTGGCAAGCAAAACCAGCGATATCGCGGGTGACGGAACCACAACGGCGACCGTTCTGGCTGAAGCGATTTATCGCGAAGGGATCAAGAACGTCACGGCGGGTGCGAACCCAATGAGCCTCAAGC
>JAOZMR010000263.1 GCA_029934215.1 Pontiellaceae bacterium
TTGAAAAAAACAGCAGAATCGAGCTTCTCTGTGCATGCCTTGCAACGAGAATGGCGGGAAAGCCGTATAGTGGAAATCTCTAAGTACGGTTTGACGAGGGCTTCGGGGTTAAACCCCCTAGGCTACTCTACTGAAGATTAGTGATCAAAACAGCTGTAGAATCGTGATTGCGGTGGTAGCGAAATGGGCTTAACTTAGTGCTATTGGGCTTTGGATGGTTTTTCGGAAATTGGAGAAATGAGTTTACATATGTAAAATTTCCGGTAGTTTTTACAACTATGTATTCAAGATTACTAAAAACACCAAGTGAGTCTGTGTTGCTTTTCGGTCCTCGGGGAGTGGGTAAGTCAACGTGGATTCGAGAACGTTTTCCTGACGCAGTTGTTTACGATTTGTTGAATTCTAGGGAGGCGTTGCGTTTGGAACGAGATCCTCACCTGTTGTTTGATGAGTTGAAGACCTTTCCTTCAGGTCACTGGGTTGTTTTGGATGAAGTACAACGGGTTCCGACGTTGCTTAATGAGGTGCATAGCCTGATGGAAAATTACGGACTTCGATTTGTTTTGTGCGGATCGAGTACTAGAAAGTTGAAGCGTTCCGGGGCAAATCTTTTGGCGGGGCGTGCGAAGATGGTGCATTTCTTCCCGTTGGTTTCTGCGGAGATGGGAGCGGATTTTGATTTGCGGTTGGCTATCACTCAAGGAACATTGCCCCTTTCTGTTACGGGAACGGATTTTCTTGGGTTTTTGACAACGTATGCAGAGGTGTATTTAAACGAGGAAATTCGAGCGGAGGCTTTGACGAGAAATGTGGGGGCGTTCAGTCGGTTTCTTGAAATTGCTGCCCGCCAGAACGGACAGGTGACGAATCTTTCAAATATTTCCCGCGAGGCAGGTGTTAGCCGCTCAACGGTTCAGAATTATTTTGATATTCTGGTCGATACCTTGATTGGGTATTGGGTGGTTCCTTGGAAGCTGAAGCAGGCAACCAAGCAGGTGGTCCATCCAAAGTTTTATCTTTTTGATACAGGCGTTGCACGTGCACTTTCCGGCAGGGCTCCGTATCCGTCAACACAGGAGGAGGCAGGCGCACTCTTGGAGACGTTGATCTTTAATGAGGTTCGGGCCTTTATTGCGTATAATCAGCTTCGCTATCCTGTGCATTTTTGGCGAAATCATGAGGGTACGGAGGTGGATCTTCTTTGCGAAACAGGGGTGGGTTTTGTTGCGATTGAGATTAAGGCGACCGACGCATGGCAGAAACGGTATTCGCGTGGACTCCATCGTTTTCGTTCTGAGGTGAACCCAAGGTCATGTCGTACGTATGGGGTTTATCAGGGAGAACGCCGGGCTTTAGTTGATGATGTGCTAATACTCCCTGTGTCGGAGTTTTTAACGTTGCTGTGGCGCGGTGAGGTTATCTGACTCTTGAAAGATTTTTTTGCAACCACTTCGTTAGAGGGAGGGGCATTTTCGATTGACGATTTCCGATTGGGAGAAAAGGGTTCCAACCCGCGAAAAATCTCTCCAAGGAGGGGCGCCGCAGGCGGGGTGGGTTCTTCGGAGGAAGAGAAATAGGCATTGCCGATTGGAGATTTCCGATTTTTGGAAAGGTGGACTTCCGAGGGTTGGAAGAGTTTTGGCCACAAGAGAGCGCAGAGATCACGAAGGATTTGATAGGGAGATGGTTGCTCAATGAATCATGAACGAATGGAACTAAAATAGATCAGAATTTAACCAAAAACGATTCGTGTGAATTCGTGATTTTACTCCGCCGGTGACACGTTGAAATCTCATATATTGAGATTGCTATTTCAATGTGTGGAGGGTGAAGGTGTCAAGATGTCAATAATAGTTATTGATCAGGATGGGTGTTTTCTGTAAAAACTCTACACATGTGTGAAAATATACAGGTAAATCGATGGGTGAATAAGATTCTTCCTTCTTTTGATTCGAAGGGCTTGGTTCTTCTTACGGGCGCAAGGCAGACTGGTAAAACAACATCGGTTCGTAAGGTTTATCCCGAGTTGTTTTATTTTAATTTGGATGCCGTGGAGTACCGTGAGCAGTTGGCGTCTGTTAGTTCTTTCGCTTGGGGCAAAACAGTGGGAGCAGCCGTGCTCGATGAAATCCAAAAGGAGCCTGCTCTTTTGGATAAGATCAAGTTTGCGTACGATTCTGGGGATATCTCGTTCTCTGTGATGTTGGGTTCTGCCCAAATTCTTCTGATGAAAAATATCCGTGAAACGCTCGCTGGGCGGGTTTTTGTTTTTGAGTTGTTTCCTTTGATGCTTTCAGAGTTGAGCTCGGGTTCTGAGTTTCCTCTTTCGCTTTCCATAATAGAACAGATTTTGAACGGAAAAACCGTGAATGAAACCTTGGGCAAGATTTCAGCGGTTTTGCTCGGAGCGGATTCAACTCGCAGGATCGATGCAGAGCAGCATTTGCTGGAGTGGGGCGGAATGCCAGGATTGTTGCCGTTGAGCCATGAGCGTCGTCTTCAGTGGATGCGTTCATATGAGGCAACGTATTTGGAGCGTGATCTGGGTGATTTGGCGCGGCTGGATGATTTGAAACCTTTTCGCCGGTTTCAAAAGCTGGCGGCATTGCGTTCGGGTCAAATTTTATCCTTTTCAGAGCTTGCCAGAGACTCTGGGGTGGCGGTCGAAACCGCTCGTCGTTACATGGAGTATCTTCGCTTGTCCTATCAAGCGTTTCTTTTGCCTCCATTTTTTGAAAACCTGACGAGTCAGGTGGTAAAAACGCCTAAAATCTTTTGGGTGGATTGTGGGTTGCTTCGTTCGTTAACTGGGCGTAGCCCAAACGCACCAATAGATGGGCATTTGTTTGAAACATACGTGGGGGCCGAGCTGATGAAGTTGATCCGCACCAAGCAACTGAGAGCAGAGCTGTTTTACTATCGGACTCGATCCGGTCTAGAGGTGGACTTCCTTTTACAAACAGAAAAGGGGCTGATTGGAGTGGAGGTGAAAAGTCGCAGTCGTGTTGACTCATCCGATTTGAGTCCGATGATGCGGGTTGCAAAAGCTCTCGAAGACAGGTGGCTAGGCGGAATGGTTGTTTATCGCGGGACAGAGCTGTTCCAAATGAACGAAACGTGCTGGGCGGTTCCTTCTCATCGTTTATTTTCATGATCAAATCTAAAATGAAAACAGCAATCATTCATTACTGGTTGGTCAACGACAGTGGCGGCGAAAAGGTGCTCGGGAAGCTCGTTGAGCAGACTGCCGATTTCCGATTTTTGGAAAGGTGGACTTCCGAGGGGTGGAAACAAGCTGGATCAGGTTTTTACAACCGCTTCGTTAGTGGAATAGAGAGGAACTTCGGAGGGGGAGTTCTGACCACTTATCTTCACTTATCTGCCGGCGACGCAATGAGCTGCCGGTATTGTATTGTTTTTGTTATTAACGGAAGAAAATACCTTTCCGCCAGCCATTGCTGAAGCGGTAAAATTAGTGAAACATTAGTGGTTTAAGTTCTCCTTTTCATTCGCGGTCCAATTCCCCTTTTCCTGCCGTGAAGAATTTTTCACAACTGTTTCGTTAGAGGAATAGAGAGGAGTTTCGGAAGGGGGAGTTTTGACCACTTATCTTCACTTATCTGCCGGCGACGCAATGAGCTGCCGGTATTGTAT
>JAOZMR010000264.1 GCA_029934215.1 Pontiellaceae bacterium
ACCTCAGAACAACGCTACGTCAATTCTATTCGATAATCGTGCTATTCAGTCACCAGATGGTGAGTTAGTCTTTAACGAGATAGACTTTGGTGGCTGCACTGTCGAAGGTCGTGATGGTACTACTTATCGTGATCCTGCTTGTGTCGAGGATGTATTGGAAAGAAAGACAAGGGGGTGGAATCCTATTAAAGATATAGGAAATGCAATTAGTAGTGTTGGTAAATTTGTTGGTGGTGTTGTAAATACAGTTGTAGGTGGTGCTGTTTGCATTATCACCTTATTTCAGAAGTGTGGTCCTGATGTAGTATATGTTCAACAGCCAGCTCCACCAATTAACCATCCACCAACAGTTAGTTTGGAATCACCAGGAATCCCTACTACTCTTACTGAACTTCCTATACAAGTTGACTTGAAGTGGAGTGGAAGTGATCCTGAAGGTAATTATCCACTCACTTACGATGTTTTTTTTGGAATTGGAACTGAACCTATTGGTCCAGGTATTGAGTCTGATAATTACACCGTTGTAAATGCCTTCCTTGATGACAAAAACAAGTTTGAGTTTGGTAAAAGCTATTTTTGGCAAGTTGAAGCGAAGGACAGTCTTGGAAACAGTCGAAAGGGACCTCCTTGGGGGTTTTCAATTAGAGACAACGCTCCCCCAACTAAAGCTACAACTCCTGACCCAGAAAATGGTACAAGTGGTGATGATGCTGTAGACTATGGAACCACTGGATTTAAACTGAGTTGGCATGGTGGTATTGATGACACTGATACGGTGAAATACGATGTTTATTTGAGTGATACCGTGTCACTATCATCAAATTTATTTACTTTGTCAAGTCCTGTTTGTGAAAATGAAGAAGAAAAAGATTGTACACTTCCTTCTACTTTGGGCGGTAGCAAAACCTATTACTGGCGTGTCGTGGCTAAGGATGGACATAGCATTACGAAAGGGCCTATCTGGCAATTTGACACGAAATCTTTACCTGAGCCTGCTAAAGCTGCTTTCAGTATTGACTTTGAAGAAGGTTTTGTGGCCGAAGGCATTAGTTTTACCCCTAAAATCACGAATAATTCTTCCGGCGGTATAGTCGAAGAAACACCGTGGATATGGGAAGTAAAACAAGGTGATAGTACGTGGGATAGTAGTAACGATAAGGAACCATCTTTTACCTTCACTAAAAACGATATGGGTGAAAACGATGTGGTTCATTATGTAATTACACTCAAAGTGGGAGATGTAAGTGCTACTGGGAACATCACTGTCAAACCATTGGAGTTTGTTCCTCTGGTGGTTCGCCCGGGTGCTAATACCATGAATTTGGATTGGTCAGCGAATCCTATTAACACCTATATTGATCCTGTAAATACTCATGTTACATTTTTGCGTGCTCCTGAAAATGATAAACCTACTGATCTCGATGAGTGGCTAGAGATAGAAACTGTTGATTACATGGCCTCTTTGATATCCGTCAATCAATACTTTGATGAAGATACCAAGACACCAATGGTGAAACCTGATAAGTATTGCTACCGTTTCAAAGTACACAAACACGATGATGTTGGTGGTAAAAACTTGTTGGCTCAATCCACAGAAGCATGTGATACTTTTGGAGCAGTCAGATTGTTTATCGACAGTGTTGCTTCAGCTGCTCCCGGAGAAGAGGTTAGAATTCCTGTGAGAATTTCCAATGCTCAAGGATTAAAAATTTCTGGAGGCAACCTAAAATTGGGGTTTGATAATAGTGTTATTACTGTTGACACACCAAATTTAGATTTGTCCGCCACTCCTAGCTCCTTCCTGTGGGACCCAGATATGGAAGATTTTTCTTATTACTTTGACCCAACACCAATCTTCACTGATACTGACAAGGGTAGAGTAGTAAACTTTATAGTCACGGGTGACGATGAAGTATTACCATCAGAACTTGTTGGTGGTCAAGAATTGTTTTTCTGGATTTCTGGTGAAGTAAGGGACGTTATTGATGGAACCACAGCTCAATTTTTGTGGGAACCAAATAATTCTGTCCTCATGGAATATATTGATGAGGATACCAGCAATAATATCCCCTTAAGTTTTGGTGATGCAATCTTTAACGTTGCAACCAGAAGAGGTACGAGAGATTCCGGAGAACCACTTTTGATTGTTGATGGTTTATTTACAGTTGATGCTACCGGTCAATTAGGTGATCCTAATATGAATGCGTTGGTAGACATTGATGATGGTAAACTCGTCCTGAGACACATCACTAATAAAAGTACCTATCCCTTTACTGAACGACAGATTGCAGCAGCAGATACTAACGGTAATGGTAAGATAGATGCTAACGATGCAGCAGCAATTTTCTACTATTCATACTATGGAAAATGGCCTTCTCTATCCAGTGATGATTCCCAATCGGCACAAAATGACTCACCGATGACTATCGAATTGGGTAACGTGGATGGAGAATCTGGTACGGAAACAGAAACCATGCTAAATGTTGAAAATCTGAGTAATTTCACAGGTGGTGAGTTTATTCTCTCTTATGACCCGGCAGTAGTTGAAGGTATTACCGATGTCAAGAAAACAAAGTTCACCAAAAGGTTTAGCATTTATTCTCGCGATAATGGTGAAGGCAAAGTACGTATTGCAATGGCAGATCGTCAACCAATCAATGGTAGCGGTGCCTTAGTCTCTGTGAAACTGCGTCTTAAATCTAAAACAACGACGAGAAGGGGAACACGGAATGGTACTACTGTTGGTAAGCGTAGTTCAGGTTTAGTACTAGCGCAAACACAGCTTTATGACCCAGCAGGGCGCAATTTTGTCACTTCCAGACTTCAACGAACCGTAGAACGTAAAAATGCAGAAGTAGTACGTACTGACGTGGTAGAAGAAGTTAATGATGATACCAGTACTGGTGGGGATAATTCCACATCCAATGGTGGTAGCACTGGTAGCAAACTACCAAAAGTGATTGGACAAATCCTAGATAAAGCTGGCGATCCAATTGTGGGTATCACCGTGCAAATAGCTGATCAAACCATTGTCACGGATGAAACAGGTTATTGGGAAATAGCTGATTTGGCTAAAGGCGAATACACCGTAACGGCGAGTAAAGAAGGTTATGAATTTGTACCACAAACCTTTACAGTCGAAGACGATGATATCGTTATTAACCATGAAACTTCAGTTGACAGCATAAACGATGCTGCTGAACTTCGTTCCACTAGTGGCTACATCCTTGATGACGAAAACAACCCAATTGCTGGTGTTACCGTGCAAATGGGTGATAAAACAGTTGTCACTGATGAAACTGGTTTTTGGAAAATAGATGGTGTCACTGATGGCATACATACGGTCACAGCTACTAAAGACGGTCATTGGTTTGCACCCAAGAAATTAGCAGTCATTAATGCTGATGTCATTGTTGAAATGGGTAGCAATGGGCCATATAGTGTCGGTGGCGTAATTGTTGATGAACTCGGCAAACCCATCGTCGATGTTGAAGTGAAAATCGGTGATGAAAAAATTGTCACAACTGACTTTGGCTACTGGGAAATCAGCGGCTTACGAGAAGGCGATGACTATGTTGCTATTGCTAGTAAAGAGGGCTACACATTTGCTCAAACTAACTTTGCACTCGGTAATG
>JAOZMR010000053.1 GCA_029934215.1 Pontiellaceae bacterium
GACATTCAAGTTGCGAGGCAAAACTCAAAAAAGGACGTTTTGTATGAGGGCTGGAAGACGAGATGCGAATGGTGCGGATGCGACCCAAGACATATCGCCTATCATGACAAAGAATGGGGCGTTCCCGTTCATGACGATCGCCTCCTGTTTGAGTTTTTGATTTTAGAGGGAGCGCAAGCTGGGCTGAGTTGGTTAACAATCCTGAAGAAACGAGAAAACTACAAGAAGGCGTTTCACGACTTCGATTGTGGGCGTATCGCCAACTACACCGAAACAGACATCGCACGATTGCTATCCGATTCTGGAATTGTCCGTAACCGCCTTAAGATTGAATCCAGCATCAAAAACGCACGCGGCGTTCTTGCGATCAAAGAGAAGCATGAAACACTGGATTCGTATTTGTGGCGTTACGTCGGAGGTGCTCCCAAGCAAAACGCCTGGAGCTCCTTCGAGGAAATCCCGACGAAAACAAAGGAGTCCGACGCAATGAGTAAGGATCTAAAAAATCAAGGGTTTAGTTTTGTGGGCTCAACCATTTGCTATGCATTCATGCAAGCCGTCGGCATGATAAACGATCACACGACAGACTGTTTTCGTTGTGCAGAGTTGCGTTAGTGCAAAACTGAAATTCCCCTGTATTTCACTGCTTACTGGTCGTGTATCTCGTCGTAGAATTTCAAGAAGTCGTTCTTCTGCTCGCTCTCCCGCAACTTGATTGCCGAGCGCGGATGTTCGTTCATTTGTCCAGTGATCATGTATGGAACACTGTAGCCCCAGTCGATGTTTTCACGAAGCGGCTGCATCAATTTTTCGACGGTTTCAATGATCGGGCGCTGGTGGAATTTTGGGTTTCTAAGGAATCCAAGCAATAATTCAGTCGGACAATTCCCTGCGCCACGCCCCATTCCGTCGAGCGTTGAGTCGAGCATTGTTGCACCGTGAATCGCCGAACAGATTGTGTTTACATATGCCATTTGCTGGTTGTTGTGCGCATGAATTCCGATCTGTTGACCATGCTCCATCGCATCAGTATAGCGGCGCATCAGATCTTCGATTTGCTCGAAATAGAGCGATCCAAAACTGTCAACGAGATAAAGCATATCAACTTGCTGACTTTTTCCGATTAATTCCAACCCCTTATGAAGTTCAAACTCTGGAACGGTGGAGATTGCCATCAAGTTCACGGATGTTTCGTATCCATTTTCTTTTGCCATTTTCACCATCTCCAGCGCAGTTGGAATCTGGTGGATGTAGCAGGCAACGCGAATAAGATCGAGCACGCTCTGGTCTGCTGGGACAATATCGTTCTCTGTGGTTCTGCCAACATCCGCCATCACGCTGAGCTTAAGTCCTGGGTCCTCATCGCCAAAGAAGTGATTAAGCGCATCCTCGTCGCAGGATTTCCAGAGACCATATTCATCTTGGCTAAACAATTTTTTATCCGCTTTATAGCCAATTTCCATGTAATCGACTCCAGCGGCAACGAGAGATTTGTGAACTGTTTTCACAAAATCATCACTAAAGTTGTGGTTATTCATTAAACCGCCATCACGGATTGTGCAGTCGAGCACCTTGAGTTGTGGCCAAAAGTCGATGAATTCTGTGCTTATATCTTTTGCTTTTGTCATTTTCTTCTCCTTTATATTTTTTCCGTTCCTCACTGCGTCCACCTTCTTCTCCATACGTTTCATGGCATCTGTCCAATTTGATGTTTGAAGCGATTCAGAATATTGAACGCCACGAATTTTCTGCCGCCAGTAGTAAACTCCGCTACGCAGCTTCAAGTTTTTGACACCTGTACCCTCAAATGTATTCATAACGCATCATTTCTGTGAACACCCTTTTTCTGTGTGATGCGCATATGATGCGCTTTTAAAAAAAATCGTCCACACTTATTTTGCTGTTATTTACATTATTCGTATTTGCCTCACAAAATGAAAAGAGTCGCATCGAGGTGAAATCTACAAAAACAGGACGAATTATTAACCGCGAAAGAGCGCGGGGAACGCAAAAATGAAGAGTAAGCACATTTACTCCTTGTGATTTCTACGCTCTTTTGTGGCTAAGGTTCTTCCACTGTTCGGAAGTTTTTTGCGGAGGTGGTTTCATTCAACTTGCGAGGCAAATCCTAAAAATCGGCGTTTTGGATGGGTCGCTCTTCTCCGCTCCGGCGTCGATCGGATCGACCGATGATTTCTGGGACGGAACCGCCTGCCCGAATTACAAGAATCCAATCTCCTAGTTTTAGATCCATGGCTCGAAGGTGGTTGAGTGAGTGTAGTGATGCTTTTTTGAGGGTCGCGCCTGAGACTTCGATGGGGGTGAAGTGTCCGATGGGAGTTGTTTTACCAGTTCTTCCGCGAGTCCATTCTACTCGAAGCAGTTGGGTTTCTACTGGGATTTCCGGATATTTCCTCGCTAAAGCCCCGCGTGGATGGTGGGCGGTCGCTCCAAGATGGTCGAATGTGGCGTAATCGTTAACTCGGATGACAAGCCCGTCGGTAGGTATGGGTGACGTTGTCCGCGTGTTGTTCATTTTTCGGGTGACTTCCAGAATTTGATCGCTCGGAAGAATTCGGTGATGAATGACGGGGAGTCCCGTGTTTTTTATGAATAGTAGTGCGTCTGAATGCGTTTCCAGATCAACGTCTGTTTTGAGCAGGTCGAAAAAATAAATTTTGAGCCCGCGTTGAGCGATTTCGGCGTAATCGGAGAGTCGGAGTGTTCCGGCGGCTGTGTTTCGCGGGCTTTTTAGTGAAGATTTGCCTTCGGTGGAACGACGTTTGTTGAGGGCGTTAAAAGCGTCGAACGGAAGAACTGCCTCGCCGCGAACATCTAAAATGGTTGGGGCGTTCGAAAGCGATACTGGTGCGGCACCTGATGCAATGATTGCTTCGGTGATATCGCTCCCAATGAGTCCGTTGCCTCGGGTTAGTGCTTTTGTGAGTAGACCGCTGCGGTAGCGAAGTACGACGGTTAGCCCGTCAAGTTTGGGTTCAATGCTGTACAGTTTGTCTCGTCCGCATCGATCGATGAATGCTTCGACTTCTTGGTCGGATATGGCTTTTTTAAGGCTCAAGATTGGCGTTGTGTGGTCCCCTCGACGATCGGACGCCTGAACCGAGGCTCCGACTGTTTCGTTCTGTTTTAGCTCGGGATGGCGTTGGGTTAGGGTGTTGTATTGGGCGCGTAGAGCATCGTACGCTGAGTCGCTCATTATGGATGTTGCCCGATTGTGGTACGCTTCATCCGCTTGTTTGAGTATGGTTTGAAGATGGCGAGCTTGTTCTTCGGCTGCCTGGGGTGCTGCGGTTGCAGATAAAACCAAGGCGCAGAAAAAAGCGAAAAAACAACGGATCATGAGATGTCTCCTTTTGGATGGTTGTGAAAGATTGCGGATGTTAATGGAGCGTTAAAATAGTTCTCGATCCAGTTTCCACCCCACAAAAATCCCAACAATGCTACCCGCAGAGCTCAGAAAAAAACTCCAACCAAACCCTCCGATAAGGTTGCCGAGAGCTCCCCCGATAATGCTTCCGATAAAAAGACCTAAAAAAATTAGCAGTTTTGTCATGTCAAAAGAGTACCATAGCGAACGCGGGTTGTCACCTAGATCGGTGCTCATGCGATAAAATATCCCCTGTTTTACCCACTATTTTATAGGCTGAATGGGGCGAATTCATAAACGGATGAAAATAAATCAAAATAAATGATGCATTGCTGCGGAGAAACCTGTAGAAGTTTCGGTTCTCTTTGCGCACAGAAGGGTGAAAGAGAAAACGTAAATGATTTAACGATGTGTAATTCTCGATTAATGGAGGAAGTAAAATGGCTGAAGAAGTAAAAGAAGAAGTAAAAGAAGACGTCAAACTAGAAGGCAAAATGGCCGAATTTGTTGACTGGATTGAAACCATCTCTGTGTTGGATCTTTCCAAACTCGTGAAAGCACTCGAAGATCGCCTCGGCGTATCTGCGGCAGCTCCCGTCGCGGTTGCAGCTGCTGGTGCTGGTGGCGGCGAAGAAGCTGTTGCCGAGCAAACAGAATTCGACGTTGTTTTAACGGTTCCGGGTTCCCAGAAGATTCAGGTGATTAAAGCGGTTCGCGAAATCACTGCGTTGGGTCTCAAGGAAGCCAAGGGCCTCGTTGATGACGCTCCGAAAGCAGTTAAAGAAGGCGTATCAAAGGAAGATGCTGACTCGATCAAAGAGAAGCTCGAAGCTGTTGGCGCCACTGTCGAAGTTAAATAACGACGACTTAAAACAGTTGTTCCGGCGGCCTTCGGGGCGCCGGTGCTTCTGTGTTTTCGGCGTTAGACGTCGTGTTTCCGGAGGTGCTTCAAAAGTGCCTTCGGTGTTGAGTATCCCGATCTAATCCTATAAGGGGAGCGAATGGCTGAAAGAAAAAACTTTGGAAAACTCACTGATGTTATTGAACCTCCGGATCTGATTGAGCTTCAGACGAATTCCTATGTGGATTATCTCCAGAAAGGGGTCGTTGCTTCGCGTCGAAAAAAAATCGGTCTTCAAGCGGTTTTGAGCGATGCGTTTCCTGTCGAGAGTTATGATGGGCAAATCGCCCTCGACTTCGTAAGCTACGAAATTAAAGAACCTAAATTATCTTTTATTGAATCGGTCAAAGAGGGTGAAACCTTCTCTGCGCCGCTTTATGTTACCTTCCGCTTGCGTGAAAACGAAGATATTCGTGAAGACACGCTGTTTATGGGCGAAATCCCTTTAATGACCGAACGCGGAAGCTTTGTGATCAATGGCGCCGAGCGTGTGATTGTGAGTCAGCTCCATCGTTCGCCAGGAATCTGTTTCGAAAGCGCGATCCATCCAAACGGCACGCTTCTCTACTCTTTCCGAATCATTCCAGATCACGGTTCCTGGGTGGAAACCCAGTTCGATACCTCTGAGCTACTTTATGTCTATCTCGACCGTAAACGTCGGCGTAGAAAATTTCTTGCATCAACATTCCTTCGAGCACTCGGATATGAGTCTGATGAGGAGATCCTAAATCTCTACTACAGCCTCGAAAATTTCTCTCTAAAGAAAAAAGTCAATGACGAATCGGAGCTGTCCGGTTTCGTTCTTAAAGAGGATGTTATCGACAGCGATTCTGATTCCATTATTGGTCGGCGTTATGACGCATTAACCCTTGATATGATTGAGCGCATGAAGCTCGCGGGTTACAAGAGTGTCGATGTTGTCAATGTCTCGTGGGATGAAGGACTTTTCCTAAAAAGTATCCAAAAAGACCCGTCCCGCAATGCGGACGAGGCTCTTAAAGAGATTTATCAAAAACTGCGTCCCGGTGATCCACCGACCACAGCGAGCGCACGTCAAATGCTCAAGCGCCTCTTCTTTGATGAAGCTCGCTTCAGCCTAAGCAATGTGGGTCGCTACAAAATTCAGCAGAAACTTGGAACAAAGTCCACGGTTCTAACGCTGGATAAAGAAGATGTTGTCGAAGCGATTCGTCATCTCATTGATGTCAAACTTGGACGCGATATTCTCGATGATATTGACCATCTTGGAAGTCGCCGCATTCGGACTGTCGGGGAGTTGCTCGAAAGTCAGTGCCGTGTAGGGCTTTCCCGCATCCAGCGTCTCGTCAAAGAGCGTATGACCATTTTCGACACAACCGTCGATCGTTTGACGTCACAGAAATTGATCAATCCAAAAGCGCTTTCTGCTGTAATCAAAGATTTCTTTGGTCGTTCCCAGCTAAGCCAGTTCATGGACCAAACCAATCCTCTTTCTGAATTGACGCATAAACGACGTCTTTCGGCTCTTGGACCGGGCGGACTCAATCGTGACCGTGCTGGTTTCGAGGTTCGAGACGTTCATAGCTCGCATTACGGACGAATTTGTCCAATTGAAACGCCAGAGGGACCGAATATCGGTTTGATCTCTTCATTGAGTACCTTTGCGCGAATCAATGACTACGGTTTCATCGTCACCCCATACCGCAAAGTGATCGAGGGTCGCGTAACCGACGAAGTTGATTCGCTAACCGCCGATCAGGAAGAAAAATTCGTTATTGCGCAGGCGAACGCTCCGCTCAACGAGGACGGCACGTTCCAGAACGACCGTGTAATGGTTCGGGCTCGCGCCGACTTTATTGAAGTTGAGCCGTCCGAGGTGCAATACATGGACGTTTCACCCAAACAGGTGGTGAGTATCGCGGCGGGGCTCATCCCGTTCTTAGAGCATGATGATGCAAACCGCGCTCTCATGGGCTCGAATATGCAACGCCAGGCTGTTCCGTTGATGGTTTCTGACCGTCCATTTGTGGGAACAGGGCTTGAAGAGCGTCTGGCTCGCGACTCCCGTGTTTTGGTTGTTTCCGAAATCGAGGGTAAAATTGCCTATGTTTCCGGCGATAAGATTGTGGTTTCTAAAGATGGTGAAATGCCCATCAAACAAACTACCCCAGAAGATGACTATCGGGAATACAATCTCCGCAAATTTATGCGCTCAAACGCAGGAACTTGTTTAAACCAAAAGCCGATTGTTAAAAGAGGCGATAAAGTTGAAAAGGGTCAGGTGCTTGCGGACGGTCCTGCGACCGACCAGGGCGAGCTCTCACTCGGTTGCAATGTCACGGTCGCATTTATGCCATGGTGCGGATATAACTTTGAGGATGCCATTTTAATCAGCGAGAAGCTGGTAAAAGAGGACATCTACACCTCCATTCACGTCGAAGTGTTTGAATGCGGTGCTCGCGATACCAAGCTAGGTGCCGAGGAAATCACTCGCGATATTCCAAATGTCGGTGAAGATGCACTCAGAAATCTGAACCACGAAGGGGTCATTGAAATTGGTGCTGAAGTGAACCCAGGCGATATTCTCGTCGGAAAAATTACACCCAAAGTCGAAACCGAACTGGCTCCAGAGGAACGTCTGCTACGCGCCATTTTTGGCGAAAAAGCGGCAGATGTGCGAGATACATCTCTGCGTGCAAAACCAGGTAGCCACGGAATCGTGATGGACGTAAAAGTCTCCTCAAAAAACAAATATGCCAAGGAATCTTCGGCTCCGAAAACCAAAGTAGAACCGGATATGGCGAAGCGGAACAAGGAGATTTCGCAACAACACAAGGATTCAATTTGTGCTTTGACGGAGGATTTGACGGAAGCGTTAAGCAACATCCTTCTTGGAGAAAAAATCCCTCTTAATGTGATGAATATGACGAGCGGCGATGTCATTATCCCTGCGAACCGTAAGATCACCAAAACGCTTCTGCGTAAGCTGGCCGCCAATTACGAGGATATTGAGATTGATCCAAGCCCGATACGCATCAAGATTATGGGCATCATTGAAAGTTTCCGCAACAAGTTTGAAGAAGCGGACGCAGATAAACAACGATCGGTCGATCGAGCCAGTAGCGGCGAAGAAGTCGACGCAGGTATTGTTAAGCAGGTCAAGGTCTATGTCGCCTGCAAGAAAAAGCTTTCGGTCGGTGATAAAATGGCCGGACGTCACGGAAACAAAGGGGTAATCTCCCGCATTCTTCCGGAAGAGGACATGCCGTTCCTTCCGGATGGAACGCCGGTTGAAATTGTTTTGAATCCGCTTGGGGTGCCGTCTCGAATGAATGTTGGACAGGTTTTGGAAACCCATCTCGGATGGGCGTGTAAGCACCTTGGGATCCATGCAGCAACGCCAATTTTTGACGGGATTTCTGAAGAAGAGATTCGCACAATGATGTCTGATGCCGGTTTATCCAGCGACGGTAAAACCGTTCTTTATGACGGTCGAACTGGGGACAAGTTTGAGCAACGCGTTGTGGTCGGAACCATTTACATGCTTAAATTGCATCATTTGGTTACCGAAAAGATCCACGCCCGTGCGGTCGGTCCGTACTCGCTAGTCACCCAGCAGCCACTGGGCGGTAAAGCCCAATATGGCGGACAGCGCTTCGGGGAAATGGAGGTCTGGGCTCTCGAAGCTTACGGAGCCGCTTATGCCCTTCAGGAAATCCTGACGGTTAAAAGTGACGACCTTGCCGGTCGTACCCGGATTTACGAATCCATCGTGAAGGGTGAAAACGTACTCGACTCCGGTCGACCGGAGTCCTTCAACGTTCTAATCAAGGAGCTTCAGGGTCTTGGCTTGAACTTCGAGGTCAAGGCGCCGGATGAAGAAAGCGTTTTCTTCTAAGGACATCTTTTTTAAAATTTACAGGGGAAAAATATGGTGGATAAAGGTAGTGCAGCAGATTTACTCGGTGCTGAATCCGATTCAGCTAATCAGGTCGCGAGCATCAAACTTGCCGCGCCAGAAGACATTCGTTCGTGGAGTTTTGGGGAAGTTAAAAACCCTGAAACGATCAACTATCGAACGTTCAAACCCGAGAAGGGTGGGTTATTCTGTGAGCGCATTTTTGGACCATCCAAGGACTGGGAATGTAGTTGCGGGAAATATAAGCGGATTAAACACAAAGGGGTCGTTTGCGATCGCTGTGGGGTTGAAGTCACTCTCTCGCGAGTTCGTCGTGAGCGCATGGCGCATATTGAACTGGCGATTCCGATTTCACACATCTGGTTCTTCAAAGCCACGCCGAGCCGCATGAGTCTGCTTCTCGAAATGACGATGCGTAACCTCGAGCACGTCATTTACTACGATGACTATGTGGTGGTTGACCCAGGCGACACGCCGCTCAAGGAGAAGCAACTTCTTTCAGAGCTCGAATACCGTGAAGCCGTTGATAACTATGGAGCAGGAAGCTTCGAGGCATGTATCGGTGCTGAAGGGGTTCGCGAACTCCTGAAAAAAATCGATCTACCAGAACGTCTCGGAGAACTCGAAGATGCACTCGGCAACACGCGAAGTAAAATGACGCGTAAAAAGATCGTTCAGCAAATGAAAGTTATTGAAGGGTTGATTAAAAGTAAATCACGCCCAGAATGGATGACCTTCGAAGTGCTTCCGGTCATTCCGCCAGATCTTCGCCCTCTCGTTCCGCTCGAAGGGGGTCGCTTTGCCACCTCAGACTTGAACGACCTCTACCGTCGTGTCATCAACCGCAACAACCGCCTCAAAACCCTTTTGGCTCTAAAAACGCCAGAAGTCATCATCCGAAACGAAAAACGGATGCTTCAGCAATCGGTCGATGCCTTATTTGACAACGGACGTCATGGTCGTGCTGTAAGCGGTCCAGGCAACCGACCCTTAAAATCCCTTAGCGACATGCTGAAAGGGAAACAAGGTCGTTTTAGACAGAACCTTCTCGGAAAACGTGTAGATTACTCTGGACGTTCCGTAATTGTTGTGGGTCCGAATCTCAAACTGAACCAATGCGGGCTTCCCAAGAAAATGGCATTAATCCTCTTTGAACCCTTCATTATTCGAAAGCTCAAAGAACGCAACGTTGTGCATACCGTGCGAAGCGCCAAAAAAATGATCGAGCGCGAAGAAGATGTTGTTTGGGATATTCTTGACGAAGTGACAAAAGGTCACACCGTCATGCTCAACCGTGCGCCGACACTTCATCGACTCTCCATCCAATCCTTCGAACCTGTATTGATCGAAGGAAACGCCATTCAAGTTCATCCGCTCGTTTGTACTGCCTACAACGCCGACTTCGATGGTGACCAAATGGCTGTGCATGTCCCGCTTTCTGTTGAGGCTCAGATCGAGTCGAAAACACTAATGCTGGCTCCAAACAACGTTTTCTCGCCTTCCAGCGGAAAACCGGTTACCACACCAACTCAAGATATCGCATTGGGTCTTTACTTCCTTACCAGTTTTTCGCAAGGCTACATTCTTAGCTCACGCAAAGCCGGTGCGGTTAATGAGAAAGAGTCTCTCCCAATTCTTGGCGACATCAACGAAGTGCATACAGCCTTCGACGATGGCGCATTGGTTCTGCACGACCGTATCCGCTACCGCAACCCCGACTACAAGCTAGAAACCAAATTTGGTATACAAGACAAATCCGTCATCATCACAACTGTCGGACGTGTCTTTTTCAATGAAGTTTGGCCAGACGGACTTGGCTTCGTGAACGATCGAGTCAGCAAAAAAGTTCTGGGAACACTCATCGAACACTGCTACGAGAAAGCCGGACACGATGAAACAGTCCATGTTCTCGACCGTCTAAAAGACCTCGGCTACGCTCAAGCGACGGCCGCCGGAATTTCTATTGGTCTTTCCGACATGATTATCCCGCCAGAAAAACCAAAACTCATTGCCGCAGCTCGCAAAGAAATTCGCGACGTCGAAGACAAATACAAAAAAGGTCTCATCACCAATGGCGAGCGCTACAACATGGTTATTGACCAATGGACCGATGCCAACGACAAGCTCACCAACAAACTCTTCAGCTCGCTCGAAACCAACGACGACCCAGTTAACGCCCAATCCAAAGGCGACCTCAACCCCGTGTTTATCATGGTGGACTCAGGAGCTCGTGGATCGCGCCAGCAGATTCGACAGTTGGCTGGTATGCGCGGACTGATGGCAAAGCCCTCTGGTGAAATCATTGAACGCCCAATTCTCGCGAACTTCCGCGAGGGTCTATCCGTCCTTGAATATTTCATCTCCACGCATGGTGCTCGTAAAGGGTTGGCCGATACCGCACTAAAAACCGCCGACTCAGGATACCTTACACGTAAGCTAGTTGATGTCGCCCACGACATGATCATCATGGAAGAGGACTGCGGCACACTCAACGGGATTGAAGTCAGCGCCATCACCGATGGAGACGACGAACTTGTTTCACTCTCAGCGCGTATCATTGGTCGTACCGTTTGCGACGACATCTGCGACCCGCACAACGCCGACGAAATCATCGTTTCAGCCGACGAAATCATAGACGAATATTCAGCCAAGAAAATTGAAAACGGCGGCATAGAAACCATTCGCCTCCGAAGCGTGCTCACCTGCGAATCAACCCGCGGTGTCTGCGCCAGGTGCTATGGACGCAACCTTGCCTCCGGCAAAGAAGCCCGTCTCGGAGAACCGGTCGGAATCATTGCGGCACAGTCCATTGGAGAACCCGGAACGCAGCTAACCATGCGTACATTCCATATTGGGGGGACTGCCAGTTCGGTCTTTAAACAGCCGAAAATCACAACCAAAGAAGCATGCACAATCCGCTACGAAAACCTTCGCACCGTTCAGGTCGAAGGCGGAAACGTCATCCTCAACAAAAACGGAAACCTCGTTGCCTACGATAAAGAAGGTCGCGAAATCGAACGTTACTCACCCGTCATTGGTGCAGTCGTTACCGTAGATGATGGCGGCTCTGCTGACGCGAAAGAAACCTTCGTCACATGGGATCCCTACAGTGTACCCATTCTTTCCGAACAAGATGGTTCCATTGAATTCCACGACTTCATCGAAGGCGTAACCGTTCAAAAAGCGGAAGACGAAACCACAGGGGTGGAAGGGCTCGTTGTTCTCGAACATAAAGAAGACCTTCATCCGCAGATCGTCGTTACCGACAAAGCGGGTAAAGCCTTGGCATACTACTCCATTCCGGCCGGCGCCCATGTCATGGTCACCGAAAAGATGAAAATTGCTGCGGGTGCCACGCTGGCAAAAACGCCGCGCAAACAATCCCGTACCAAAGACATCACCGGTGGACTCCCACGAGTTGCCGAACTTGTTGAAGCCCGTCTACCAAAAGAAGCGGCAGAAATCGCCAAGATCGACGGAATCGTCGAGCTCGGCGGCATCACAAAAGGGAAACGCCAGCTCATCATCAAAGACCCGGCAACCGGAACCGAAGAAGAGCATCTCATCCCGATGAGTAAACACGTCGTCGCCTTTGGTGGTGATTGGGTACACAAAGGACAGCAGCTCACCGAAGGGCCCGTTGTTCCTCACGAACTTCTCGAAGTATGCGGACCACAGGAACTTCAGGAGTATCTTGTGAACGAAGTGCAAGCTGTTTACCGCCTTCAAGGTGTGGAGATCAACGACAAACATATCGAAATCATCGTTCGTCAAATGCTCCGTAAAGTGAAAATCACTGAGCCAGGCGACACAGAATTCCTCTGGGGCGAACAGGTAGAGAAACAGAAATTCCAGGAAGTCAACAAATCCGCGATGGAAGAAGGTCGTCGCCCAGCAGAGGCATCCCCCGTTCTACTTGGGATCACCAAAGCAGCATTAGCGACCGAAAGCTTCATCTCGGCTGCATCCTTCCAGGACACCACCCGTGTGCTCACACAGGCATCGACCCTTGGTCGCATCGACCAGCTACGTGGATTCAAAGAAAACGTCATCATGGGGCATTTAATCCCAGCGGGTTCTGGGTTCCCACTCTACAAAAACATTCGTCCCGTCAAACTTGGCAAAGAGATTGCGCTCGCGAAAAACCACGATCCGTTAGCCGCTGTCGAAGAAAAACAAAAACAAAAACCAAAATCCAAAACTAGGAAAACGAGTCACGAACTCTAACCCGCCACACCGAATTCTGGGAAAAAACCTAGGCGAACGGCTACACACAGTAGCCATCGCCCAGTGGTTGGATAAAAACATGGTTCCTATCCCGAAACACATACAGTGGGCGTTTTGTTCAAACCATTGGAAAACCCGAACCAGTAGAGTAGCCCCATGGTTTACCCCCGAAGCCCTCGTCTACGTTTTTGTGTAAAGATTTTAGCTCTTCACAGACATTTTAAGCTTTTCTTGTAGGTAGATTTGGTAGATCGTAGATCTTTAAATGTAGGTATATTTCGTCGTGATAGCCGTAGGCCTGACGGGTTAACCAGCCGATCTTGTTGTTGAATCCCTCCTGACTCGCACTGGTGAGTTTATCATGTTTCCAATAGGTCAAAAGACCATCAAGCCGTCGCCGAATCGTTTGGCCATCTGTTTCAAACAGACAGCTCCTGAAGTTTCTGCTTTCTTACACCAAAGAAGGAATGCGGTCCGAGCGAGACTATAACTATTGGCGATTTTATAAATATTGCGCAAGTACTCCTTCAGCATCGATGCCGTTCCTCGGTCTTTGAATTCGAATCGGAGTTTTTTTAGTTCGTCCGCACCCTTTTCCGATAGGTTTTCTTCGTTGTCAGCGCGGCGTGAAATGTGCCGGTTTGCGGCGGTTTGAAATGTCCTCATGGATCTCGCTTCTTTAGCAGTCGTAATCAATGTTATATTTTTAATTACTCTTCTCTGTTGCGTCTTTTTTTTTTTTTTTTTTTTTTTTAGCCGGTTCGGCGCATCAAACTTTTGGTATATTTGTGTTTTTAACGCCGGCATTTTTTTTCTTCAAAGTTGGGGTGCGCC
>JAOZMR010000265.1 GCA_029934215.1 Pontiellaceae bacterium
AATTCACCCAAGGAACGAGGCTGGAAGCGCTCGTCTACGTTTTATGAAAATTCTTATGTTTTCCAATGATTGGAAAACCCTAACCAACAATCTTCCAGGGACAGGAAACTCGGCGAATATTACGGGTTTTGAAGATGCAACCACCCGATTTTATCGGATATGGGTTGAAATGGAGTAGTAAATGAGTGATGTTTCGAAGGCGGATGAGGAAGGTTAAAAATGAAAACGGTAAAAATTAGAGAACGCAACAGCAGGTTTCAGGTCTACGAAAAAGATACCCAACGAATTGTTTTTCGAGGAAAAACGGAGGATGAATGTTTTGATTTTTTAGCGAATCAGATGGATTTTTCCTACGAAGAGACCGAGGAAGAAGGCGTTCATTATGTTTATTAAGAAATGGCGCTGGCTGGCGGTTGCCGGGTAAAAAACAACGAATTCGATTAAACGTGATCGGTACAACAGGCAATTTTGTTGTGAATGCAATCTTTGATACAGGCGCGGATACCTGCGTGTTTCCTCCACATGTTTTCCGGCGGATCTTTAAAGGAGATCCGGCGCATGATGTTGAAATTGTTCGCGGAGTGGGCGAAACTTAAGCCGTCACGCGGCGTGTTTCAATCGAGGTGTTGTCTTGCGACGATGAGGTTATTCAGAAAATCACAAATGTCGAAGCGGCGTTCATTCTCGATAAAAAGTTCAAGGTGTCACTGTTTGGGGTTTCGAATGCCATTGATTTGTTCAAATGGGTTCTGGATTATCCTGAAGGTGAAATGACGGCAAACAAGATAAGTAAGAACCGTTAACCCCGAATCGGTTTTTTTGATGACTGTACGGACGACGGATTATGCATAATTTTTCGCCCTATAAATATTTGTCGAGGAATGGTTTTGGGGCGGAAAAATCAGATAGTCTAATTCGTTATCGTTTTTCCAACCCTTGGAAAAAGCCGCCGCCAGTTTTTCCAAGGGTTGGAAATGTGCGGGCGGGTTTTATTTTAACATTTTTCTTCTCGGTCGCTACGCAGGCACCTTTTTCAGGCACCTTTTTTCGTGTCAGCCAATGAATTTCAGAATCTGTTAATTTTCCAATGCTTGGAAACATTTCTTCCAACCATTGGAAAACGCGCTCGGAGATCGCGTTCCACCTCTGTGCTTCTCGGTGTCCTTTAGCGTAGCGGGTGGTAAAAACCCCCGATCACGAGGTTTTGAAATGCACCACAGGGGTGGCGCCAAGAACTGCGCCGATTTTGCGGAGAAAGGCCATGCTGACGTTGGTGTAGCTTCCTGACTCAAGTCGCGATATGGCGGGCTGGGAGGTGTGAGCTTTCTTCGCCAATTCGCTTTGAGTCATGTCGGCGTCCAAACGGAGTTGAATTACTTCTTCCGCCAGATTGTATTCTTCGCTGAACGATTCATACGCCTTTTTGAAGGCTGGGTTTTTCAGTTCTTTTTTCAGGAGTGCCTGAGCAGATTTTGTTTTAGTCATTTTTCTTACCTCTCGAATATTCGTTCATCAGTCGAACCGCTCGATCAATTTCCTGTCGGTTGGTCTTCTGTGTCTTTTTCACATAGCCGGATGTCAGAACATACACTTTGCCTTTGTCGTGAAAGTAAAACAGGCGGATGATGTTGCTCCCCAGTTTCACTCTCAGCTCTTTCAGTCTAGTTCGTGGCTCCTTTATATCAAATATGATATGTAAGTCAAGCGGCAGACGTTGGCGATGAACGGGTTGGTCGCCGGTTTGCTGAAGAGCTGCTTCAGTAATAGGGGGTCGTTGGAAGTTTCATAGTTTTCTCCTGAAAAGTTTTTACCACAGAGGGGAGGTTATCCGCAGATGGACGCAGATGGGGAGGGGAGAGGTTCCCACGGATGGTAAAACGTCCCACGGATCTGGGTTGTTTTTAAAAGTAATGCGAGCGTCTCGCTCGCATGGATGGCAAGCGAGATTTCTGTTCATTCCTTTGGGTTCTTTGCGTCTTCGCGGTCAAAAACCGTCGCTGTTTCCTATGCTACGGCCAGTCTGCATCCGAGGGCCTGGGTGACTTTGCTGACGGTACTATTTTCTGGTTTTCATAGCTCGATCTCCTTGATGATTGTTTTCGCGCGGGCAATGTCGCTGCTTTGTGTTTTTAGCCATTTATCAAACACGTGGGTTGTTTCGAATTCATATACCATAACCCGCTTGTCTTACGTAGGAGACATAGACGCCACCCATAAAATATAATATTGCGAGCGTTTTCTTCCTCCGCCGGATTCTGCCGAGTACAACTCGGCACGACTTTTCCCCCGTCTTTTTCTCCTAGGTCGCTCAGTGTCTGACCGGACGTGGTTTGATGGGTTTTAAATTATGAAAGGAATAGAAATGAATGTTTGGAAGGTTGCATCGAGATGGAGTGAGGATGGACATGCAGAGAGTTCGATCCTTGATATTTTTCGGACGCACAATGTTGTTTTTGTGGGGAGATATCAGGAGAGGTTTGGTTACATATCGTCTGGAGAGTTAATTGCTATTTCAGATGGGAAGAAGGTTGTTGCGATGGGAATTGCGATGGATGACCCTACTCCTGTCACAGAAATCGGCATCGAATTTTCAGAGGAAGAAAAAGAACGATTCGGTTTTGAAAAAAGCACTCTTGCGTGTCGCGTGTCTTTCACGGATTTGCCGAAAGAAAAGCATTTGCCCTATCGAATAGGAACAGTTCACCGAGTACAGGATCGGGCGCAAGAGTTTCGGAATGTTTTCACTGAAATTCGAGAGGGTTTAGAGGGCCAAGAGTTTGAAATTGATGCGCGTAGCTGCACGTTGTTAAAAAACACCCGATCTAAAGAGGACGTTCTCTGGAAAGAGAATTTGTTTTTTCGAGTGCCAGTTTATCAGCGACCGTATTCGTGGAAGGAAGATCAGGTGCGACAGCTCGTGCAGGATCTTTTGTCTTCCTTCTGGGGGCTTAACGGCAAGATGCGGCGAGAGCCGATGTTTATCGGGACGATGCAGCTAAGTGATAAAAAACTTCATGACAATCAGGGCGTTTACTTTCATGAGGTGATTGATGGGCAGCAACGAATTAGCACATTGATTCTGCTGTTAAAAGTTTTGAGGGATCGCTTTCCAGAGCATCCGCTTCTTTGCAAAATATTTTCGAAAACGCGACTGCAAACACGCGTTAGTGGCGGGATTCAGCAACAGTATTTGCAAGAAACTTTAGAGTTGAATACAAAGACGACGTTTGATCCTAGGCAAAATCCGTATTTGAATGTGTTGCCGTGTATTGTTGAGCTTCTGGAAGAGGAGCCGGAGGAAGAAGGTGTAAAGACGTTGGAGGATGAACTGGATGAGTTCATCTCTTATCTAACGAGCCAAGTGTATTTTGTTGTGATTGAAACACGAGCCACGCTCTCTAAAACATTGCAGATTTTTGATGCCATCAATACGGCTGGAATGGATTTAAGCGGAGGCGATGTTTTCAAGGTTCGTTACTACGAATATTTGAAAAATAGATCCGGGGGGAGCGATCTGGATTTTGAGAAAGTCAGTGCTCTTTATGAAGCGGTCGATAAAGGGAACGCCAGCGGGCACATTTGTTCCATCGAGAATATTTTGTCGCTGATGCAGCATGTGTTAATTG
>JAOZMR010000266.1 GCA_029934215.1 Pontiellaceae bacterium
GTGAAATTGGACGATGTCAATCCGCATTCTAAATTTCATCGGCTGACCCCTTTTTTTGGGCGTTGTTCACCGTAAAGTGGAGTGCCTTGTTAGCAGTTTTTTTCTTCCGGAGAGTCCATATTCCAAATGCACCAGCGAGCAACAATGCCAGTGATGAGGGTTCAGGAATTGCCCCTGCAACAATCCCTGTGTTGGGTTCTGTCTCGTATGCCCACCCCCGAACTCTGAGCTGTGAACTGCCGGATAAACCTTCTATATCAAGCCATCCATAATGAGTTCCATTCGGTGACTCAAATTCCAGTCCAACAAACCCTCTGTGATCTAAGAACTCGCCTGCCGTGTCTGTTGATAGAATGCGTATAAGGGTACTGTAGTTACTAGATCCAAACCATTCTTCAGGAGTTCCAGACCCACTATTTGAATCAATTATATATCCTATATTTAATGCGGTTACCCTTCCCCCAATATTTGGAGGTGGGGAAGGATGAATCAGATATGTGTTTTGGATTTCAGGATGGATGCCTGCAAAGTGATTCGGACTGGCTACCAAAGAAAAATCAATAGATCCATCTAAATCTAAATCAAGATCAAAAAGTTCTTCAAATTCTGGAAGCCAGACATCACCCAGTATGAAATTTGTTGAAGTGTGGATGATGTCGGCAGAAGATGTTGCCGCCCCCGCAAGGAGGGCGACACAAACGATGGATAACCAACGGATCACTGATTAGTCCCTGTTTCGCGCCGAATGCGCCAGAAACGAACAGTGGAACTTGAACTTACGAATATGGAATTGGTATTCCCTTCGGTAGTAAATGTCCCATTGGTTTGCCAATTATTGGAGGTTAAATCAGTGGTTGATTCTACCTGTAGGTAGGCTCCGGGATCGCATTCAACACTCAACAGAAAAGTTCCATTGGTTGGAGATTGTTCAAACTCTGCAATCTGCGGATTCAATGGGGTATCGCCCGATGTTAGAACTGAAACCTTTTGGGTTTCTGGGGTTTGCCCTCCGCTAACACCTCCTGCGTGGGTTATGAAGATTTTATAATATCCGGGTGTTGGCGTTGTGATCTCTACTTGCTCGACATTGTTTCGATCATCATATCCCGTTGTCGCTGGAGTATTTCGTACAGCTTCCCGTTCTTGCTGTAGATCAGGATCAAGTACCCAAGGAAGAAAGGATTGTGTTCCTCCTTCATTCTCAATCCAAAGGTCAAGATTGTTGACCAACATGCGTGTTGAATCGTCGGCATATCCGGTTGGAACTCCGGGTAAATCGCTCCATGCAATGGTGGCTTTGAAAGGAGAACCGTCTAGATAAACCATCCATGAGTTGGTTTCTCCTACAGAAAATTCCAATTCCTTGATGTGTGTTCCGCGTCCGTCTTGAGCGTCGAGTTCGATTTGCTGTACCGCAGAAACATTGTTGAATAAACCCCAGCCTGTCAGATAATCGGGGCCGATATTTAAAACATCATCGGCTGTGTGAATTGCAAGTGCCTTAAGGGACGAATTGAGCAAGTCATCTGTTTCTGGGTCAAGGTTAGGGAAAAGCTGAGTTCTGCGTTCTTGGCAAAGTCCAAGCCCTCCGGTAACCGTTGGTGCAGAAAAACTAGTTCCTGAATAGTCGGTTTTGTAGCTGTCAGTGGTTGTAGCAACTGGGGTAATAATCCCATAGGAACGGGCAGAAGAATCCGCTTCGCCGACTGCCACCACATCAGGTTTAATACGTCCATCATCCGTCGGGCCGCAATTGCTAAAACTTGAAACATTGATGGTGGAGTTAGGTGCATAGCCCCAAGTCAGTTGTCCATTTTCATCATGATAAACATCTTTAACCGAACCGACCGTGAGAACGTTTTTTGCGGTTCCTGGTGCCATCACAGTATCAAAACCATACGTATCGCCATCTCCCAATGACCAGTCTTTGTCACCGACTGAAGGATTGTTAACTAGTGCCCAAGATCCTTGGTAAGGGTAAAAATAGAATGTTGGCTGTTGCGGTCCAAAAAACCGATTATTTCCTGCGGCATAGATTAGTAGATGGCGCGGGGCGGTGGTAGACATGAGCGCATCAATTTCTTTGCATCCTGTTCCGTCCGTTGAAGAAAGGTATAGTCCACAAAAAGGATCTTCCACAAAATTGGGATCATACTTCCAGACCCAGCGATAATTGCCATCTGAATGCCATTGACCATTATACCAATATTGATTAACGAATTTAACATCCCAGAGAGGAGATAATCCCCACGAATGGTTGGAAGTTCGTATTCCAGTAATATTGGTTGTTCCTGCGGATGCATCGATGGTTTCTGAATTAAATTCATCAATATCATACGCATCGATAAAAGCATTAAACGCTACCCCCCGAGCAACCTCGCCCGCAGGAATACCCGACAAGTTAATGTTGTTTCCAAATGCCGCCATAGTACCCGCCACACCGCTGGCATGATCGCTCAAGGCCGTCGGAATATCCATTTGAAGAACTCTTCCCGAAAACTCTTGATGATTGGTGTTTACTCCTCCTCCAACTTCCCACATGCCTATAACCACATTGGTTCCAGTCAAATTTCGTCCCGTGGAAGATGACGGCCACGGTGCGGAATTGGTTGGCCAAAGTTCATCGGCACTGATTCCCGCCGCCGCAATTTGATTGTAGCTTTGTATCCAAACGGGATATCCGTTCTGCTCTCCAGTTAGAACACGAACTTTCCCCTCGGCATTTGTCTCTCTGCGTTTCACGCCATGCTTGGCGGCAATGGCATCGAGTTCCCGTTCGATTTCGGGCTGTTTTTCGTATGCTTTCTCTGCGGCTTTTAGCAAACGTTGCTTTTCTTTTTGAGCTTTTATTGCTCGTGGGGATTGTGATTTTTCACCGATAGGAACCAATGTGCAAAGTTGGGGGCGAATTTTCTCCATTCGTAATTCCCATCGCTCTTCTGCGCTCTGCTTTTTCTGGGCTGAAGAGATGGGGGTTGTTTGTTCTTTTTCTGCCTCCTGTTTTTCCCATTCCTCGAAAGAGAGGATTGGCATTTCAGGCATTCCCGCCTCCCGCTGAATCTTATTGAAATTTTCCTGCGATTTTACTTCAGCATTGTATTTCTCCAACTGCTCTGCCGTTTGTGCCTGTGCTGATAGGCAACCGCATGTAAATATGATCGAACCAACCAGTGCTTTTCTAACGATGTTGCTGTACTTCTTCATCCCTGCATTCTCCTTTTGGTTTTCTTTCATTTGCTAACGTTTCGAATCAGCGTTCGGGAGCGGAGCGACCGATAAGCTGAATTCGCTTGTTCGCCGTTTTTGTTTTTTTAGATCAGATTAACCACAGCATTTCTTGTATTTTTTTCCGCTCCCACAGGGGCAAGAATCATTCCGTCCAATTTTTTGTGACACAAGCGGTTCTGGTGGATTTAACAGTTTCTCTAAATCGGAAATATCCTCTGGTACATCCGGCTCAAACCCGATGAGATAGTGCCATCCATTTTCAGCGCACTTGTCAGCAACATATTTTGCCTTTTCGTCGGAATGAACTCGGACAATGATCGGTCTTTTTTTTGATCCTAATTTTGCCATTTAGATATCCTTTTCTTATGCTGGCGAACGT
>JAOZMR010000267.1 GCA_029934215.1 Pontiellaceae bacterium
GGTATGTTTAATATTTTTTTGCTTGCGAAAATTGAATTATTCAGTTGAGTTGTTATATGAATCATTTTCTTTCCACCATTTTGATTATTTAATATTTCAGGCCAGTTATAATTTCCTATTTCCATCTTTTTTTTAAGTACATCTCTTAGTATTCCTGTTTCATCTAATACACTATATCGATTCCAGTGAATGTCTATATTTTTATTTTTTATATATGGAATTTTTATTTGTTCACAGATTTTAGTTATAAAATTTATTTTTGTAGGATCATACTTATAATTAATTTCTTGTTCTTTGATCAAATTTATTTTCATTTGAGAAATTTGTTTTAATTCAATGTTTTTTCTATGAGTAAAACAATATATTAATATATTAATAATTTTATTTAAAGGTTTAAAACTTAATAAAAAAGAAAAATAATAAATTATATTAAAAGGGAGTTTTAATCTTGCAAAGAAGTGTAATAAATTAAAATTATAAATATATTTTTTATAAAATTTACTTCCTGTATATTTGTATAAAAAAAATAAAACTTTTATATCTGCATTTGTTTTTTTTTCAGATTCGATTTTTAAATCAGAATATTCATTTTTAAGATCTTTTAAATTTTGTTTAGAAATGGAATTAATTGTTAATTTACCTCCATTTATAACAGAAAATGGTTTATCAAAAGCATAAGATGAAATACTTGAATCCCCAAGAGTTCCGGCTTTTATGCCATTTATCGAAGAATTATATGTATGAGACATATCTTCAATAACTAATATTTTATGTTTATTACAATATTCAATTATTTCAGAATATTCAAAATTAGGAATACCTTGATAATGAGTCAATAACAAAACATCTATTTTATCTGCAATTTTTTTTAATGACTTTAATGAAATGGAGAAATCATTTAATTTGATATCTAATAAGTAAACTTCACAATCAGCTTCAACAGTTGCATCCAAAACAACACTACAATTAAAAGCTTGCATTGCTACAAATAATTTTTTCTTTTTTTTCTTGGATAAATATTTTAAATAAAACTTTATACAAGCTCGACCTGAATTGAAATAAAATTCATTTTCCTTAACTTTATAATTTTTAATACTTTTAATACTTTTAATACTTTTAATATTTTCTAAATATTTTGGTCTAGCATGTATAATCATTCCAATCTAACCTTTTTATTTCTTCTTTTATTTTATTTAATAAAGTATTATCAATGTTTAAATGACTGCTCTCTTTTATTTTATTATCAATAAAATTATTTCTAACTTTTTGATATTCTAGTAATTCCACAATTTTCCAAATGATTTTATTTTTATCAATGCAAAAATTTTTATATTTTATAGTAAGATAAGATTTCTCTGAATCTTTAAGATCTATATACATTTGCTTATTTATATAGTAATGCTGTAAAACAACTTGTTTAAAATAAGGTTCTTTTATTAATTCATTATAATTAGGAGGAATAATTGACCACCATGTATTATAATTATTATAAAAATAAATTCTTGCTTTTAATAAAGATTGTGAAACAAAAAGAGGATTTCTATCTGCAATAATAAATTTTGACTTTGGGAATGCTTTTTTAATCAATCTAATCCTCAAGGCTATATTGTTATTATTAATTATTATAGGTTTGTCAAAATAATTAATTACAGCTGTAATTTCATTTTGAATTTCTTCAACCATATTATCTGTTATATCTCTATAATCAACAAAATCTTTGTCATATGGTAACCATCTATGCCAAAAAGAACCACATTCACTAGGAGCTCTTAAACTATATTTGCTAGTATCTCCAAAGTCAGATTTAAAGCAGTTATGAGCTTTCTGTTTGAATAATTGATTACTTAACCAAAATCCAAAGAAAAAATTTCTAAAAAAAACAGCAATTATATTATCAATATATAAAACATCTAATTGATTTGTAATTGTTTGATAAAGTATAGTTGAGCCTGTTCTTGGTGCTCCTATGATGAATACAGGTTGATGCTTTAGTGGTATAGCAGAATACTTCTTTATTAGTTTTTTTTCAAAAATTTGAATAAAAGGGTGTAAGCATATAGCAATTTTATTTAAGATGAAATATAAGTATTTGTGTGGGGATAGATATTTATTCATTATTTTTCTTAGTGTGTTTATTAATTAAATATAAAAAGAACATATAGTATAAAGAAGAAAAAAATACATATATTTGAAGCATTTCCTTGAATTCAAATTTCATAATATAAACGAAATATAAAATAATAAAAGTAATTGCAACTAAGCCAAGTTGCCAATACATACCTAATTTATTTTTCAAGTTAATTTGGTTCATATAAGTTAATGGACCTACAATAAACTGCATAAAACATAGTGGTATTAAAATTTGCGCATATTTCCCTGCAATTCTCCATTTTTCACTTAAAATAAATGCAAATAAGTCTTCAATTATGAAAAAAAGCAATCCATAAGTTGGGAGACCAATCAATAATAATTTTATTAACGCTGAGTTAAATGATTTTATAGCTTTTCCAGTTTCATTTTTTTCTTTACTTGCTTCTCTGAAAAAAACCTGACCTATAGCATCTCCTATCAATGCTCCTGGAACACTCAATGTTCTCATACTCATTGAATAAAATCCAAGAGTCGACATTTCATACAATACTGGTAATATTATTTCATATAATTTATTAGATATTGAATTTGCTAAACTTGCAGGACAAGTAAAAAGAGGAAATTTCTTATATTTTTTAGCAAGTACTATCATTTTATTTAAACTTATGTAAGATAGAAGTTTTTTATCCTTAAAAATATTATTAAAAAGTTTTAAATTAGCAAAACAACGCGATGCTATTTCGCCACTAATTAATCCTGTAGCGCCTTTAACTAAATGGAACACAAGTAATTGTATTGTTACAAGTACAATTGATTTTAGAACATTTGCTTTAGCAATATCCTTATATTTTTTTAGTCTATTGTTGTAGAATTTTAAAATGTTATAACTACATATAAAAAATACTATTAAAGGAACAAAATACAACCAAACTCCAATAGCTTCACTATTTACATAATTAATTATTTTACTATGAAAAACTATAATTATTATAAGTAATAATGACGAATATATAAAAGTTATTATAAAACTTAACGCACATAGATTTATTGCATCTTTTTCTCTTTTAGGTAACATAATAGCTAATTCATATTTTCCATTTGCTACAACTGAAGCAATTGTTGAAACCGAAATAAATAAAGCAAATACCCCGAAATCTTTAGGTGTATACATTCTTGAAAGAATGGGGGTAATCGCAATAGGTATAGCTTGACCAATTATTGTTCCTGTCATTAATGTAAAAACATTTCGAGTAAATTCAGACTTTATTTTTAAAGCGTTCATCATTCTACAATAAACCAATTATTTAAAAGTTGCTTATTATTAATATTTCTTTTGGTTTTATATTCTATTACATTTTTGCCACTTTCTAAAACTATTGTATAACCCTCGCCTGCGATTTCCGCAATTTCTTTTATTTCATTAATATCAATCTTAGAGATATTCATTTTTCTCCTTTTTTATTTTCACCACTTATAAACACTTAACTAACACTAATTTTTTAAGAAAGATGATTAA